>JAFAGU010000131.1 GCA_019237595.1 Betaproteobacteria bacterium
GACTCGCGACGGCATCGAGCAGCGCTACCGCGAATCTTTCGGCGGAGCGCCCTGGTAAGGCACTAGCCGTTCCCGAGACGGTTTCGAAGCGCCGCCGCGTTTCCAGCCTATTCACCCTTCGCCTCCTGGTAGCCGCTGCAAGACACCTGGAAGATTTTCCGATCCTCCAGCCTCATTGCCGTGAGCGATCCGCCCCATACGCAGCCGCTGTCGAGCGCCGCAATCCGGGCGCCCACTTTGAGGCCGAGGGCGGACCAATGGCCGAATACGATCGATGCGCGCTCCCTGGGTCTCAGCTCGAACCAAGGTCGAAAACCTCGCGGCGCGGCCGCGCCCTTGGAGCGAAATTCCATTTGACCCGATGCCGAGCAGAACCGCATGCGCGTCATCGCGTTCACGATGACCCTGAGGCGGTCCCAACCGGCGAGGTTGTCGCGCCAGCGGTCGGGCGTGCTCCCATACAGGTGGGCGAGGAAGTCGCGATAGCCGCCCGCTGCGAGAGCCCCCTGAACCTCGCGAGCCAGGGCCACGGCCTTGCGGACGGACCACTGCGGTAGCAGGCCGGCATGGACCATCACATGCGAGCCTTCCACGTGCATCAATGGACGAGTGCGAAGCCATTCGACCAGGCTCGCGGAGTCCGACGCATCGAGGACATCGTGGAACGTATCGTCCTTGCGAGGGCGCTCCAGCCCCTCCTGCTGCGTGACGAGATGCAGGTCATGGTTGCCGAGCACCGTGACCGCTCGCTCGCCGAGATTGGCCACGAAGCGAAGGACGGCGAGCGACTTCGGACCGCGGTTGACGAGGTCTCCCACGAACCACAGGCGGTCGCTCGGGCGGAAACGGATCCTCTCTAGAAGCGCCTCGAGCTCGTCGAAGCATCCCTGCACGTCGCCGATAGCGTAGGTCGCCACGCGGCGAAATATAGCTTCAAAAGCTCGCGTCCAGCCGACGATACTGAATCGCTTCGGCAACGTGCTCGGCGGCGATCGTCGTTGCACCGGCGAGGTCGGCAATCGAACGGGCGACGCGAAGCACGCGGTGGTAAGCGCGCGCCGAGAGCAGCAGCCGTGCAAGCGCGTGCCGGAGCAGCTGGTCTCCTTCCCGATCGGTGCCGCAAACGCGCTCGATGTCGCGCGGCGCAAGGAGCCCGTTGGGTTTCCCCTGGCGGGCGATCTGCGCTTCCCGCGCCTTCTCCACGCGCGACTTGATGGCTTGCGATCCTTCACCGAGGCCGGGCGCAAGCAGCTCCGCGTCCCGCGGCGCCGGCACCTCGAGCTTGATGTCGATGCGGTCGGCAAGGGGACCGGAGATCCTTCCGCGATAGCGGGCGATGCGCTCCGGGGTGCATCGGCAGCGGCCGCTGCGATCCCCGCAGTGACCGCAGGGGCAGGGGTTCATTGCCGCGATGAGCTGGAAGCGCGCGGGAAATTGCGCTTGGCGTGCGGCACGCGCGATAGACACCTTTCCGCACTCGAGCGGCTCACGCAGAGCCTCGAGGACGTCCCGATTGAATTCCGGCAGCTCGTCGAGAAAGAGCACGCCATGATGCGCGAGGGAAATTTCGCCCGGCCGCGGAAGATTGCCGCCGCCCACCAGCGCCGGGCCGGACGCGCTGTGATGCGGCGCGCGGAACGGGCGCTCCCCCCAGCGGCTCGCGTCGAACCCAGCAGTGGAGACCGAATGTACCGCTGCCACTTCGAGCGCTTCGTCCTCCGAAAGCGCAGGAAGGATTCCCGGGAAGCGCGCCGCCAGCATCGACTTTCCGGTGCCTGGGGGACCAAGCATGAGCACGCTGTGACTGCCGGCGGCTGCCACCTCCAGCGCTCGCTTGACCTGCTGCTGGCCCTTGACGTCGGAAAAGTCCGGATAAGCCGCGAAACTGCCCTGACGATCCTGCGCGAATTCGGCAAGGCGGTTTTCGCCCGCGACATGCGCTACCACTTCCAGAAGCGTGCGAGCCGGCAGGATCCGGGCACCCTGCGCGAGCGCCGCTTGCGGCGCGTTGCCTTCGGGCAGCACGAACGCTCGGCCGGCCGAGCGCGCCGACAACGCCATCGCCAGCGCGCCGCGAACCGGGCGCAACTCGCCCGTCAGCGACAGCTCGCCGGCGAATTCGTGCGCCGCGAGCCCTTGCGCGCAGACCTGGCCGCTCGCGGCAAGGATGCCGAGAGCGATCGGGAGATCGAAGCGCGTCGAGTCCTTCGGCAGCTCGGCAGGCGCGAGGTTGACCGTCATGCGGCGTGCCGGGAATTCGAAGTGGGCATGGTTGAGCGCCGCGCGCACACGGTCTCGCGCCTCGCGAACCTCCGCGTCGGGCAGTCCAACGATATGAAAAGCCGGTAGGCCGGGGCCGAGGTGCACTTCGACGCTAACTTCGGGCGCGTCAATACCCGCAAGCGCGCGGCTCGCCACAGTGGCGACGCTCATTTCTATCCTCCTCGCACAGGCAACGAGCGAGGAGCGTTGCGGTTTACGCGGGCGTGCTTCCCCTGCGTTCGGCTTCAAGCGCTGCGATGCGCGCCTCGAGCTCCGCGAGCCTGGCGGTGGAGCGTTCGAGCAAGCGCCTTTGGACCTCGAAGTCCTCCCGCGTGACGAGCTCGAGGCGGTCGAACCACGCCAGCAGCAAGGCGCGAAGATTTTTCTCGATGTCTCCAGTATGAGAGTCGCGAAGAGCAGAGGCGATTCGGCGATTGAGATCCTCGAAGAGCTGGCGATCGATCATCCAGCCAACATAACACCCGAACGGGCGGCACCAGCCTCGCGCAGTCGAGTCCCTTGCATGCACCAACGTGGTGCAACGCCATTTCAGACAGCTTTCAAGAAGAATTACAACTGGCTGTTTCAGAAAAGAAAAGTAATTGGCATAGGACATGCTAGATGGAGGTCCGCTTCAACTCTAATCGTCAGGGAGAAACGGAATGCGCAAGTCGATTTTCGCCTTTGCTTTGGCCTCAACCCTCGCGGCACCTTTCACGGCCAGCGCCCAAACCGCGCCTGCCGCGGATGCGAAGCCCGCCTCACCGCACACCTTCACGGGAAACATGACGATTGCCTCGGACTACAGGTTCCGCGGCATCGACCAGACGTTCGGGAAACCGGCGATCCAGGGCGGCATCGACTACTCGCACTCGAGCGGCATCTATCTCGGAAACTGGAACTCGAATGTCAGCTCCGGCGCCGGCTATCCGGCCGGCAACATCGAGATGGATCTCTACGGCGGCTGGAAGAACACGTGGGGTGACTGGGGGCTCGACGTCGGAACGATCTATTACTATTACCCGGGCACGAGCATCAGCGCCACGAACGGCTCCGCGGCGTCGTTCGTGAACCCGCGCACCGGCGCGAGCAAGACGGGGAGCGTGCACAACCAGGAGATCTATATCGGCGGCTCGTGGAAGTGGATCTCGCTCAAGGTCTACGACGCCATTTCCGACTACTTCTCGCTGCCGGGCACGAAGAACACTTACTACTGGGACCTCTCGGCAAACTACGACCTCGGCGATGGCTGGGGAATCGTGGGCCACCTTGGTCAGCTCAAGGTCAAGGGCTGGAGCAACGGCACGCCGGCGACGAACCTAAACTACACCGACTACAAGCTCGGTGTCTCGAAGGACGTATCCGGCTGGGTGCTCGGCGCGGCCTTCGTCGGAACGAGCGCGAAGGGCAATTGCGCGAACGGCGACTTCTACTGCTTCGGCAACAATGCATCGCTGGCAACTTCGACGTCGACCACGAATGCCGGGCGCAGCACGATCGTGCTCTCGGTGACCAAGACTTTCTAATGTCGAGAACGGAGTGCGCGGCCGCGAGGCCGCGCCGCTCCAAACGGAGACCCGCATGAAACTCGTAACCGCAATCATCAAGCCGTTCAAGCTCGACGAGGTGCGCGAAGCGCTCTCGGGCATCGGCGTGCAGGGCATCACCGTCACAGAGGTGAAGGGCTTCGGGCGGCAGAAGGGGCACACCGAGCTCTACCGCGGCGCCGAATACGTCGTGGACTTCCTTCCGAAGGTGAAGATCGAGGCCGCGATCAAGTCCGACATGCTGGACCAGGTGATCGAAGCGATCGAGAAGTCGGCCAACACGGGAAAGATCGGCGACGGCAAGATCTTCGTCTTCGATCTCGAAAAAGTCATTCGCATCCGCACCGGCGAAACCGATGCGGCGGCGCTCTAAGGAGAACGAGATGAAAAAGCTATTCACCTGGCTCGCCATGGCGGCATGCCTCGCCTTCGTCGGCGGCGCGCTCGCCCAGGACAAGGCCGCGGAAGCGAAGAAAGACGAGGCGAAGCCGGCAGCGAGCGCTGCGGCGGGGGACGCGAAAAAGGACGCGGCTCCGGCGCCCGCGCCGGCAGCGGCGACCCCGGCACCCCAGCCGAACAAGGGAGACGTCGCCTGGATGCTCACGTCGACCGCCCTCGTCCTCATGATGAGCGTCCCGGCTCTTGCGCTCTTCTACGGCGGTATGGTCCGCTCGAAGAACGCGCTCTCCATGCTCATGCAGGTTTTCGTGGTCTTCTCGCTAGTCACGGTGCTATGGTGCGTCTACGGCTACAGCCTGGCGTTCACCGAGGGTAACGCCTACTTCGGGGGCTTCGACCGGCTGTTCCTGAAGGGCACCTTCGACTCGGCGAAGGGCGAGTTCTCCATGGCGGCGACGTTCAGCAAGAACACGCCGCTCTACGAGCTCGTCTACGTCGCGTTCCAGGCGACCTTCGCGGCCATCACGTGCTGCCTCATCCTCGGAGCGCTTGCGGAGCGGGCGAAGTTCTCGGCCGTCCTAGTCTTCATCACGCTTTGGTTCACTTTCAGCTACACCCCGATCGCGCACATGGTGTGGTTCTGGATGGGGCCCGATGCCTACACGAGCGCCAAGGTCGTGGACGAGGTGAACGCAAAGGCCGGCTTGCTCTGGCAGTGGGGCGCGCTCGACTTCGCCGGCGGCACGGTCGTGCACATCAACTCCGGCATCGCCGGCCTCGTTGGGGCGTACATGATCGGCAAGCGCATCGGCTTCGGCAAGGAAGCCATGCCGCCGCACAACCTCACGCTCACGATGATCGGCGCCGCCCTCCTGTGGACGGGCTGGTTCGGCTTCAACGCCGGTTCGGCCCTCGAGGCGAACGGCACCGCGGGCCTCGCGTTCATGAACACGTACCTTGCCACGGCCTGCGCGGTCCTGAGCTGGATCCTTGGCGAAGCCATCTTCAAGGGCAAGCCCTCCATGCTGGGCGCGGCTTCGGGCGCTGTCGCGGGGCTCGTGGCCATCACGCCGGCGGCAGGCAACGTGGGAATTCCGGGCGCCTTCGTCATCGGCATCGGGGTGGGCTTCGTCTGCCTGTGGGGCGTGAGCGGCCTGAAGAAGATGCTGGGCGCCGACGATTCCCTGGACGTCTTCGGCGTGCACGCGATCGGCGGCATCTTCGGCGCGCTCATGACCGGCGTGTTCAACGCGCCCGATCTCGGCGGGCCCGGGTTCCCCAACAACTGGTTCGAGATGAAGCCGGGCTTCGAAAGCATCGCCGCCCAGGTCTGGATCCAGGCGAAGGCAGTGGGCGTGACACTTCTCTGGTCGGGCATCGTGGCGGCGATCTCGTACAAGCTCGTCGACCTGACGATCGGGCTGCGCGTGCCGGAAGAAGAAGAGCGCGAAGGCCTCGACACTTCGTCGCATGGCGAGGCGGCTTACAGGATGTAGCGCGGCACCCTCAGGGAGGGCATCGCGGAAAGGGCGCCTCGGCGCCCTTTCTTTTTCAGCGCAGCTTGTCGAGGAGGCTCATCAGTTGCGCGCGCTCCGGCGCGGCGAGCCGCGACCCGACCCGGGCTTCGTGCTCGGCAATTCGCCGCTTCACGCGCGCAAGGAGCTGGCGTCCGCCGCGCGTGAGCCACAAGCTGTTCGTGCGCCGGTCTTCGCCGCGCCGGCGCTCAAGCAGGCCGCGCTCCTCGAGGACATCCACGAGGCCGACCATCGTCGAGCGATCGAGGGACATGGCCCGCGCGAGCCGGCTCTGCGTGACGCCGGGATTGGCCTCGACGAGGATCAGCATGCCGGCGCGGCCGGGCGAGAGCCATGGCACATGCTCGGCGAAGTCGCGGAAGATCGCCTGTTGCGCGAGGCGCAGGCGGTAGCCGATCAGCGTCGGAAGGATGCCGGCCCGCAGCTCCCCATCGGCGCGGGGCGCGGGCGCTTTTTGCCTGCGGGCCTTTTGTTTGGGGACCAAACGGTCTTCGCTTTTGCGCTACCATGCTAGCCCTCGACCCGAGCGCATGCAAATCATCGTCGAAGGTCAGGAAGCTCCGATTCCCGCCGCCGCCGGCGAAACCATCCTCCAGTCGCTGCTTCGCGCCGGCGTGCCGTTTCCGTTCTCCTGCCAGTTCGGCAATTGCGGCCATTGCAAATGCGTGCTGCTCGCAGGCAGCGTGACGGAGCTGCCGCACTCGGAGCACATCCTCGCGCCCGAGGAGCGCTCCCGAGGCGTCGTGCTCGCATGCCGCACGCGACTCTGGAGCGACGCCACGATCCGGCGTATCGATTGAACGCGTTCGAGCATTTGCTCGGCGCTGCCGCTCTCGCAAGGCATGGCGAGCGCATTGCACTCATCTGCGGGGACCAATCCATCACGTACACGGCGTTGGCGGAGGCCGCTCGCCGCGCCTCGGCTGCGCTCTTCGCCGAGGGCGTGCGGCCCGGTGATCGCGTCCTTCTCCTCATGCGAGACAGCGCCGAGATGGCCGCCGCGTGGCTCGGCACCGTCCGCCTGGGCGCGGTCGCCGTTGCGCTCAACACCAAGCTGTCCGAAGCGGAGTACCGCCACATCCTGCACGACAGCGCGGCGAAGCTCGCAATCATCGAGGACGTTTTCGCTCTTGCCCGTCCTGATCTCACGCGCGAGCTCGCCGAAGAGCGCCGCCTGCTTGTTTCCGGCAGCGACGGCCTGGGCATTCCGCGGTGGCAGGACGCGCTCGCCCGCGCGGGCGACGTGCCGCCATTTGCCGCGCAGCCGGACTCGCCGGCCTTCCTGCTGTACTCCTCGGGAACCACCGGCCGCCCCAAAGGCATGGTGCACCGGCACGCGAGCATCCAGCTCGCCGGGGCGGCCTTCCCCCTGCTCGGCATCGGCGTGGGCGACACGGTCTTCACGACATCGAAGGTCTTTTTTGCTTATGGCCTCGAGCATGGCTTGCTCGCTCCGCTCGGCTGCGGCGCGAGCACCATCCTGAGCGCCGAATGGCCCACCGCGAAGACGGTCACGGAGACCGTCGAGCGCCATGCACCGCAGGCGCTATTCAGCGTGCCGACCATTTACCGCAGGCTCCTCGCCGAGGAACCCTGGCACCTCGGGAGCTTTCGGAGCGTTCGTCGCTTCGTTTCGGCTGGCGAGCATCTCTCCCGGCAGCTCGTCGACCAGTGGCGCGCGTCGACCGGTGCGGAATTGCTCAATCTCTACGGCATGTCGGAAACCTTCTGCGCTGCGCTCCTCACCCCTCCTGGCACGTCGGATGGCTCGCGCACTGGCCGGCCGCTGGAAGGCGTGCAGCTTCGAGTGGAGGCATCGCCTGCCGAAGAAGCAAACGACGCTCAGGGCGTCCTTTGGATAAAACACCCGGCTCAGGTCGAGGGATACCTCAATCTTCCCGAGCGCACGGCAGAACAGTTCCGCGAGGGATGGTTCTGCACGCGCGATGTGTTCGGGCGCGACCCCGAAGGCCACTATGTGTATCGCGGCCGCGCGGACGATTTCGTGAAGATCGCCGGCCAGTGGGTCCAGCCGGCTGAGCTCGAGGAGGCGGTTGCCGGCCTGCCCGAGGTCGCGGAGGCTGCGTGCGTCGCCCTGCCGGACTCCGACGGACTCGATCGGCTCGCGCTCTTCGTGTCGGCGAGGGGCGATGCGGCTTCCGCGTTGAGCGCCGCGTGCGCTGCTTGCGAAAAGGCGCTGCCGCGCCATAAGCGGCCTAAATGGATGCGTGTCGTCGAGCAATTGCCGCGTACCGCGACCGGCAAGGTGCAGCGCTTCAAGCTCCGCGAACTGCTGCAGTCTGAGCTCTCCGGCAAGCGCTAGAATCGGCACCCTTTTCAGAATCGAGCGACCTTCCCATGGCTTACGCGATTTCCCTCTGGACGCCGCCTGCCCTGTCGATCGCGGGGTCCCACGATGCCTTTCCGGTGCGGCGCATCTTCTGCGTGGGCCGCAACTACGTCGAGCACCAGAAGGAAATGGGCGGCGACGGCCGGGAGCAGCCTTTCTTCTTCCTCAAAAGCGAGTTCTCCCTCGTGCCGGCGCCCGGCCCTGGCGCCGTGGAAGTGCACTATCCGGCCAAGACGTCCAATTTTCACTATGAGACGGAAATGGTGGTCGCGCTCGGCAAGGGCGGCCGGCGCATCGACGCCAAGAAGGCGAACGACCATGTGTTCGGCTATGCGGTGGGATTGGACATGACTCGCCGCGACCTCCAGCAGGTCGGCAAGGACCACGGGCGGCCGTGGGACTTCGGCAAGAACTTCGATGAAGCGGCGCCCTGCAGCGCGCTCGTGCCGGCGGCGAAGGCCGGCCATCCGGCGCGCGGCGCAATCTGGCTGAACGTGAACGGCAAGCAGCGCCAGCGCGCCGACCTGTCGGAGATGATCTGGTCGGTCCCCGAGCAGATCGCGTACCTGTCCGAGTACTACACGCTCGAGCCGGGCGATGTCATTTACTCGGGGACGCCCGCCGGCGTAGGGCCCGTCAAGCCAGGAGACGAGATGAATGCGGGCATCGACGGTGTCGGCGAGCTCAAGGTGAGGATCGTCGCCGCGTTGTGAAGCTCTTCACCTACTTCAGGAGCTCCGCCGCCTTCCGTGTGCGGATCGCGTTGAACCTGAAGGGCCTTGCCTACGAGCCGGCCTTCGTCCACCTGCCGAAGGGTGAGCACCGCCAAGCGTCCTATACCCGCATCGACCCGCAAGGGCTGCTTCCTTCCCTGCAAGCCGACGGCGCAACGCTGCACCAGTCGCTTGCGATCATCGAGTACCTCGATGAGACCCACCCTGAGCCCCGGCTGCTGCCGCGAAACGCGCTCGAGCGGGCTCGCGTTCGCTCGCTTTCGCTGCTGGTCGCGTGCGAGATCCACCCGCTCAACAACCTGCGAACGCTCCAGCACCTGCGCAAGTCGCTGGGGCAGGACGAGGAGGGTATCAAGGCCTGGTACCGTCACTGGATCGCCGACGGGCTGGCAAAGCTCGAGGCGGACCTCGCGCGCGGCCCGAAAGGGCGCTATTGCCATGGCGACCTGCCGAGCATGGCCGACTGCTGCCTGGTACCCCAGGTCTTCAACGCAAGGCGCTACGAGAGCGATCTCACTGCTTTTCCGAGCATCCTGCGCATTTTCGACGAATGCATGAAGCTTGCCGCCTTCGACAAGGCGCAACCTTCAAAGCAACCGGACGCTGAACAATAGGCAACGGGGGAGCGACCATGACGAAGCTCGCGGGCTACCGTAGGCCGCATCCAGGCACGCAGCCGGACAACGACTATCCGCCGTACCGCTCGACCGCCAAGCGGCATCCGACCCAGCCGCTCGTCATCGCGCCGCAGACGCTTTCGGAGCTCACCGGGCCGCTCTTTGGCTGGGATGACCTCAAGCCGGGCGACAACGATCTCACGATCCAGCACAAGGGTGAGCCGATTGGCGAGAGGATCATCGTCAGCGGCCGAGTGCTCGACGAGAACGGGAAGGCGGTCCCCAACACGCTCGTGGAGATCTGGCAGGCCAATGCCGCCGGCCGCTATCCGCACAAGACCGACCGGCACAACGCGCCGATCGATCCGAACTTCTCCGGCGCCGGTCGCACATTGACGGATTCCGAGGGACGCTATCGATTCATCTCGATCCGTCCCGGCGAGTATCCGTGGCGCAACCACTACAACGCCTGGCGGCCGGCGCATATTCACTTCTCGCTTTTCGGCCAGGCGTTCCTCACGCGCATGATCACCCAAATGTACTTTCCCGGCGATCCGCTGCTCGCCTACGATCCCATGTACACCTCCGTCGCCGACGACAACGCGCGCAAGCGGCTGATCTCCACCTTCGACTGGGAAACGACGGTTCCCGAACAAGCGCTCGGTTATCGCTTCGACATCGTGCTGCGCGGCCGCGATGCCACGCCCATGGAGAGGTCATGAGTCTCTACGCGACCGCCAACCAGACGGTAGGACCGTACCTCCACATCGGGCTCACGTGGCTGAACAGGAGCCAGATCGCCGGCAAGGGCGTTCCCGGGGAGCGCGTCGCCATTCAAGGGCGCCTGCTCGACGGCGATGGCGAACCGGTGAACGACGGCTTGATTGAAATCTGGCAGGCCAATGCGGCCGGTCGCTACGCTCATCCGGAAGACACGCAAAAGAAGGCGCTCGACAAGGGATTCCGCGGCTTCGGGCGTATCCCCACCGACTCGCGGGGCGCTTTTCGCTTCTCCACCGTCAAGCCGGGTCGTGTGCCCGGCCCGGGCGGCAAAGTCCAGGCGCCACACCTCGTCGTGGCAGTCTTCATGCGCGGCTTGCTGAAGCACCTCGCGACCCGCATTTATTTCCCCGACGACCCCGCCAATCGCGAGGATGCGCTGCTGAAGCTGGTTCCTCCGGAGCGCCGGGGTACGCTGATCGCCCGGCGGCGAAGCCGCGGCACCTTGGAGTGGAACGTCGTCCTGCAGGGGAAGAACGAGACCGTGTTCTTCGACTTCTGAAGCATGGCGGGTCTCGAGCTCGCTTTCGCCGACGAGGCCTGCGCGCTCGCGTTCTCCGACGAGCGGTTTCTCGCGGCCATGGCGCGCTTCGAGTCAGCGCTCGCCGTCGCATCGGCGCGTTGCGGCCGCGTCCCAGCCGCGCACGCCGAGGCAATCGCCAAAGCATGCGAGCAGGCTCGTTTCGATGCCGCGAAGATCGGCCGCGAATCGCGCGGCGCGGGCAGCATGGCCATCCCTTTCCTTCAAGCGCTGAAGGCCCAGGTTCGCGCAATCTCTGCCGAAGCGGCCGAGAGCTTGCACGCTGGGGCAACGAGCCAAGACGCGATCGATACGGCGCTTGTCCTCTGCTTGCGCGAGGCCGCACGCCGGATCGACGCGCTTGCGCTCAGGCTCGGGCGCGCGCTCGCGCGCCTCGCCGGCGACCACCGCGAGACCGCCATGGCAGCAAGGACCCTATTGCAGCCTGCCTTGCAGATTTCTTTCGGCTACAAGGCGGCGGTGTGGCTCTCGCTCGTCGAACGATGCCTGCAAGGGTTCCGCCGCGCTTCCGATGAAGCGTTCGTCCTGCAATTCGGCGGCCCGGCGGGCACGCTTTCTTCATTCGACGCGGATGCCGACGAGCTGGCCGCGCAGCTCGCCGCGGACCTCTCGCTCAACGCGGCGCCAATACCCTGGCATAGCGCGCGCGACGGTGTCGCGCGCGTGGGCGCGGAGCTCGCGATCCTCGCCGGAGCTGCGGGGAAGATCGGCCGCGACGTGTCGCTCCTCATGCAAAGCGAGGTGGCCGAGGCCAGCGAGCCTTCGCCCGGCGGATCGAGCAGCATGCCCCACAAGAGAAATCCTGCTGGAAGCATGCTCGCGCTCGAAGCGGCGCACCGCGCCCCCGGCCTCGCCGCCACGCTGCTTTCCGAGCTCTCTCCGGAGCACGAAAGAGGGCTGGGGCAATGGCAATCGCAGTGGTTGACGCTGCGCGAGCTCGCCTGCGCCTGCGCGAGCGGGCTTGCTTCGATAGCGGAGGTCGTGGAAGGGCTGAAGGTGGACGCAGCAGCGATGCGTACCAACCTCGCTCGCGCCCACCTTCCTGCCGACGGGTCACAGGGCGCCGACGCCTCGGCTGCCATGATCGACCGCGTCCTAGCCCGGTGGGCCGCTACTTCGGCGCGAGCATTCCCCTGACGGCTTCCGGAACGGCTTCGCCTTTCATTGGGGAGCCAGGTCCCGCGACGAAGCGACCCCACACACGGGTTTCGGATCCTCGGGCGAGCACGGTACCGTCCTCGCGAACGATCTCGTGCGCCACGGTGAACGATTTGGTGCCGACGCGCTCCACCTGCGTCCGAACCTCGCAGCGGTCTCCGTGCAGCGCGGGGACGAGGAAGTCGCACTGCGCCGATACCAGCGGCATGGCAAGGTGCTCTGCGCGCATGCGCGCCGCGTCATAACCGGCGCTTTCGACGAAGGCCCAGCTCGCCGCATCCATCCAGCGAAAATACGTCGGGTAAAAGATGATGCCGGCCGGATCGCAGTCGCCCCATTCGACGCGGCAGCGGTATCGGCCGCCGCCCGGCCCGCTCGTCGTTGATTGCATGGTCCTGCGGAATTATAGGGTGCGCGGGTAAGCGGTTGACACGACAAGGCTAATCTCGCAGACTCCGCCCTGCGCCGATTTGATGCTCAGCTTGCGGGCGCCGCGCAGCCTCGGCTGCGACGCCAATACAAATTCCGCTAAAGAGACGCGAGCGCTTCGAGAGGCCCGTTTCTGGCGAAAGCTGAGCGGGCTTTTTCTTTTCCGGGATCGATGAACGCCTCGCCGCACCCTTCGCCGCTCGCTGCGCTGCTCTTAAAGCGCATCCTCATGCTCGACGGGGCCATGGGGACGATGATCCAGCGATCGCGGCTCGCGGAGGAGGACTATCGCGGCCCGCGGTTCAAGAACTGGCCGAAGGAGCTGCGCGGCAACAACGATCTGCTTTCCCTCACGCAGCCGCAGCTCATCCGCGAGATCCACGCGCAGTACCTGCGCGCCGGCGCGGACATCATCGAGACCAACACGTTCAACTCCACCTCCGTTGCCCTCGCCGACTACGGCATGGAGCGACTGGCGAGGGAATTCAACGTCGCCGCGGCGCGCCTGGCGAGGGAAGCGGTCCTGGCGGAGAGCGCGGGAGGGAAGGAGCGGCCTCGTTTCGTGGCTGGAGTTCTCGGCCCGACGAACAAGACGGCGTCGATTTCCCCCGACGTCAACGATCCGGGATTCCGCGCGATCCGTTTCGACGAGCTCGTCGCGGCCTATGCCGAGGCAGTGCAAGGCCTGCTCGAAGGGGGCGTGGACCTGCTCCTCGTCGAGACGGTGTTCGATACCCTGAACGCCAAGGCAGCGCTGCTCGCGATCGAGAACAGCTTCGAAGCCGCGGGCGTTCGCCTGCCCGTGCTGATCTCCGGGACGATCACCGACGCTTCCGGCCGAACTCTCTCCGGCCAAACGGCGCACGCCTTCTATAACTCGGTGCGCCACGCCCGTCCGCTTGCGATCGGACTGAACTGCGCGCTCGGCGCGAAAGAGCTGAGGCCTTATGTCGAGGAGCTGTCGTCCCTGGCAGAGACGGCAGTTTCATGCCATCCGAACGCCGGGCTGCCCAATGCGTTTGGAGAATACGACGACACCCCGGAGTCGATGGCGGCGCACATCGGGGAATGGGGGCGCGCGGGCTGGCTGAACGTGGCCGGCGGGTGCTGCGGGACGACGCCCGAGCACATTGCCGCCATGGCGGAAGCGGTGCGCGGCGTCGCCCCGAGATCCTTCGGCTCCAAGCCGGCCGCGCTCCGGCTCGCGGGCCTGGAGCCGTTGAATGTCGACGAGCGCTCGCTATTCGTGAACATCGGCGAGCGCACCAACGTGACCGGCTCCAAGGCCTTCGCCCGGCTCATCCTTGCCGGCGATTTCGCCGGCGCGCTCGCGGTCGCCCGCCAGCAGGTCGAGAACGGCGCGCAGATCATCGACGTCAACATGGACGAGGCGATGCTCGACTCCGAGAAGGCGATGAGCACGTTCCTCAGCCTCGTCGCCTCCGAGCCCGATATCGCGCGAGTGCCCATCATGATCGACAGCTCCAAGTGGAGCGTGATCGAAGCCGGGCTGAAGTGCGTCCAGGGCAAGGCGATCGTCAATTCGATCTCGATGAAGGAGGGCGAGCGCGAGTTCCTTCGCCAGGCGGCGCTCTGCCGCCGCTACGGAGCCGCGGTGGTCGTGATGGCCTTCGACGAAAAAGGCCAGGCGGACACCCTCGAACGCCGGGTTGCGATCTGCCGGCGCGCCTACGAGCTTCTCACTGGCTCCGGCTTCCCGGCAGAGGACATCGTCTTCGACCCGAACATCTTCGCCGTCGCCACGGGCCTCGAGGAACATGCGCGCTACGCGCTCGACTACCTCGAGGCCGTGCGGTGGATCCGCGGGCACCTGCCGCATGCCAACGTCTCCGGCGGTGTCTCCAATCTTTCCTTCTCCTTCCGCGGCAACGATCCGGTGCGCGAGGCCATGCACACGGCGTTCCTCTACCACGCGATCCGGGAGGGGATGTCCATGGGCATCGTGAACGCAGGCCAGCTCGGCGTCTACGAGAAGATCGAGCCGCAGCTGCGCGAGCGGGTGGAGGACGTGCTGTTCAACCGGCGCGCCGACGCAACGGAGCGCCTTGTCGAGTTCGCGAACACGGTGAAGGCCGGGACGAAGGAAGGCGTGCGCGACGAGGCATGGCGTTCCGGAACGGTCGAGGAGCGCCTGGCGCACGCGCTGGTGAACGGCATCTCCACGCACATCGTCGCTGACACGGAAGAAGCGCGCCGCGCCCGCGCCCGGCCGATCGAAGTCATCGAAGGCCCGCTGATGGACGGCATGAACGTCGTTGGCGACCTCTTCGGCGCCGGCAAGATGTTCCTCCCGCAGGTCGTGAAGTCCGCTCGCGTGATGAAGCAAGCGGTGGCTCACCTCATCCCCTTCATCGAGGCGGAGAAGGCAAAGAGTGGCGAAGCCGGGCGCGCCAAGGGCAAGGTCGTCATCGCCACTGTCAAGGGCGACGTCCACGACATCGGCAAGAACATCGTCGCCGTCGTCCTCCAGTGCAACAACTATGAAGTGGTCAATCTCGGCGTGATGGTGCCCTCGCAAACGATCCTTGAAACAGCGCAGAAGGAGAAGGCCGACGTCGTGGGCCTCTCAGGCCTCATCACTCCATCGCTCGAGGAGATGGCGCACGTCGCAAAGGAGATGGAGCGCGCGGGAATGGAGCTGCCGCTCCTCATCGGTGGGGCGACGACCTCGAGGGCGCATACCGCGGTCAAGATCGCGCCCAACTATTCCGGTCCGGTGGTCTACGTGCCGGACGCCTCGCGCAGCGTTCCGGTCGTGCAAAGCCTGATCTCCCCCGAGGGCCGCCAGCGGTTCATGTCCGAAGTCCGCGCCGACTATGAACGCATCCGGGAACAGCACCGCGAAAAGAAAGGGCCGGGGCCGCTTCTTACCATCGCGCAAGCGCGGGCGTTGGGGCACAAGATCGACTGGCGTTCCTATCGCCCGCCGGTGCCGGCGAAGCCGGGCCTCACCGTAGTGCGCCGCTATCCGCTCGCGGAGCTCGTCGACTACATCGACTGGACGCCGTTCTTCCAGACCTGGGAGCTCTCCGGGTCGTACCCGAAGATCCTCGAGGACCCGGTGGTCGGCGAGGCGGCGAAAAAGCTCTTCGGCGAGGCGCACGAAATGCTCGCGCGCATCGTCAAGGAAGGCTGGATCGTCGCGAACGGCGTCTTCGGGCTTTTTCCGGCCGCCCAGGTGAATGGCGACGACATCGAGATCTATTCGGCCGAAGAGCGGCGCCGCGTCGCCATGACCTGGCGCAACCTACGCCAGCAGAACGAAAAGCCGACCGGCCGCGCGAATCTATGCCTCGCCGACTTCGTGGCGCCGAAGGAAGCGGGAATTCCCGACTGGGTCGGCGCCTTCGCGGTGAGCGCGGGCGGGATCGAGGAGCGTGTCGCCGCGTTCGAGCGCGCGAACGACGATTACTCGGCGATCCTGCTCAAGTCTCTGGCGGACCGGCTCGCCGAGGCCTTCGCCGAGCGATTGCACGAACGCGTGAGGCGCGAGTTCTGGGGCTATGCCGCCGACGAGCGCCTGTCGGCCTTCCAGCTCATTGCCGAGGCGTACCGCGGCATTCGCCCGGCGCCGGGCTATCCGGCCTGCCCGGACCATAGGGCCAAGGGCGAGCTCTTCGCATTGCTCGAGGCCGAGCGCAATGCCGGCATGCGTCTTACGGAGTCCTTCGCCATGCTGCCGGCCGCCGCTGTGGCCGGGTTCTATCTCTCGCACCCCGACTCGTCGTATTTCGCCGTCGGGCGAGTCGGCCGCGACCAAGTCGAGGACTATGCGCGGCGCTCGGGCGTCGCGCTCGCCGAAGCCGAGCGCTGGCTTGCCCCGAACCTTGCCTACGAGCCGCAGAGCCGCGCGGCGGCGCCGCTATAATCGCCGCGGCACACGCAAGGAGACCAAATGGGCAAGGGCGACAAGCGCACGCGGCGCGGCAAGATCTACAAGGGAAGCTACGGCAAGACGCGCCCGCATCGGGCGAAGAAAAAGAAGAGCGGCTAGCTTTCCTCGCGGCGCCCGACCGGGAGGCCGAGCGCCTTCAGCTTGCGGTAGAGATGCGTGCGCTCGAGGCCGGAGCGCTCGGCTACGCGCGACATGCTTCCGTGCTCCTTGGCGAGGAGGTTCTCGAAATAGACCCGCTCGAACGCCTCCCGCGCCTCACGGTAGGGGCGGTCGAGCGCGATCTCCGGCGCGGAAGAGGGCTCGGCGCGGGCCGCCAGCACGCGCTCCACGTCCTCTAGCCTGACTTCCTCTTCCAGGCACCCCAGGGCGGCGTCCTTCACCACGCTCTCGAGCTCGGCAAGATTCCCAGGCCAGCCATAGTGCCGCAGGGCATTCAGCGCCGCGGTGGCAAAGCGCCGAGGCGGGCAGACGCGCGCTTCGACGACCTGCGCGAGCATCAGCGAGGCGAGGTCCGGGATGTCTTCTGCGATTTCGCGCAGCGACGGAAGCTTGAGCGTCAGCTCGGAGAGCCGCCCGGCCAGCTCCGCGTCGAACTCGTGCTTTTCGCAGAGCGTCCGCAGGTCCACCGCGGCGAAGGACACGACCCGGATCTTGTGCTTTTCCGTCCTGCCAAGGAGGAAATCGAGCTGGCGCTGCTCGGCTCGTCCGAGCTTCGCGAGGTCGGCGACGAAGAGGACGCCGCCAGCGCAGCGAGAGAGCACCTCGGAGGGTGGTTCGGCGAGCGCCTCGGCGCCGGGCACGAACGGGGCGCTGGCGCCGGCGAGCAGCCTCGCGAAGAGCTCCGGACGCATGCCGCGCTCGCCTCGCAGGAGGAGGGGCGCGCTCGATTGAGCAAGCTGGGCGAGCCGCTTCTTCGCCTCGGCGAGGGCGCCCGAGCGCCCGAGCGCGGCAAGCCGGAGCTCCGGGCCCGCGGCCGCCTCCGGATTGCGCAGAGCCCGCTTCACGGTTGCGAGCAGCCGTTGCAGGGCTATCGGTTTCTCGAGGAAATCCAGCGCGCCGATGCGCGTCGCCTCGACCGCGGTCTCGATCGTCGCGTGTCCTGACATCATGATTACCGGCATGGTCAGCTGGCCGCTCGCGGCCCATTCCTTGAGGAGCGTGATGCCGTCGGCATCAGGCATCCAGATGTCGAGGAGCACCAAGTCCGGCCGCTCGCGCTCGCGCGACTTGCGTGCCTCGGTCGCGCTCTCCGCGAGCGAAACCTGATGCCCTTCGTCCGCGAGGATCTCGGAGAGCAGCTCGCGGATGCCGACTTCGTCGTCGACGACGAGGATATGGGCCATGCTAGGCGGCCTTGGCGAGCGGCAGGAGGACGCTCACGGAAACGCCGCGCGCCGGCCGATTCTCGATGGCGATCGTGCCGTGGTGCTCGTCGACGATCTTCTTCACGATGGCGAGCCCGAGGCCGGTGCCCCGCGCCTTCGTCGTCACGTACGGCTCGAAGATGCGGGCCATCATCTCCTCCGGAAACCCGCCGCCATTATCCGTGACCGCGAGCCGCACGCCCTCGGGCACGAGCTCGGTCCGTACCTCGATCGCCGGCCCGCCGGAAGGGCGGCCATGCTCGAGCGCGTCCTGCGAGTTCTGCACGAGATTGTGGATCACCTGGCGGATCTGCCCGGCATCGGCCCAGACCGCGGGCAGCGCGCCCGCAAGGCGCTTCGTGATGGGAACGGAAGAGTTCTCATACAGCGAGAGCACCTCGCTCACGAGCGCGTTCAGGTCGAGCCTTGCCGGCGAGGGCGCCGGCATCCGCGCGTAGTCGCGGAAGTCGTCCACCATCGATTTGAGCGCCGTAACCTGGCTTACGATCGTGCCCGTTGCGCGCGCGAGCGCCTCCGCGTCGTCTTTCGCCAGGCGAGGCGCAAGCTTCATCTGCAGCCGCTCCGCGGAGAGCTGGATCGGCGTGAGCGGATTCTTGATCTCGTGCGCAAGCCTGCGCGCGACTTCGGCCCAGGCCGTGGCCCGCTGCGCCTGGATGAGCTGGGTCACATCGTCGAACACAATCACGCCGCCGCCTTCGGTCCCCCGCGGGAGGCGCGCGCCGCGGGCGTGGAGCGTGCGGCCGGTCCTCAGCTCGATCTCGGCTTGCCAGTCCTTATCTCCGTTCTCCAGGAAGCGCTGTCGCATGTCGCGCGCGAACGCGGCAAGCTCCTCGCCGAGGATCTCGTGCGCGCTATGGTTGCTGGTCGAGAGCTCCAGCGCGGCGTCGAAGACGAGGACCCCAGCGGAAAGATTGGCGAGGACGCTTTCGAGGTGCGACTTCGCGGCCTCGAGCGCGACGCGGTTTGCCTCGACGATGCGACGGGCTTCCGAGAGCTGGCGCGTCATCGAGTTGAACGACTCGGTCAGCACTCCCAGCTCGTCACCGCTGGTCACCGGCGCCTGCCGGGAGTAATCGCCGCGCGCCACCGCCTGCGTCGCCTGGGCGAGGATGGCGAGCGGCTCCGCAAGGATATTGGACTGCGTGACGGCGACCGCCACGGCGACGAAGAGGGCAAGCAGCAGCGCAAAAGTGAGCGTAACGACATAGATGCGCTTGAGGCCCTCGCGCGAGATCGCGAGCTCGCGATAGTCGCGATAGGCCGCCTCCACCGCTTCGGCGCTGCGCGCGAATCCCGGCGGCACGTTCTGCCTCAGCTGGAGGAGCCGCGCCTCGTCGGCGATGCCGGAGGCGCCCACGCCCACGATGACCCGCAGCGAAAGAGGCCGGCCCGGGACCGAGTCGACCGTCGTGTAAGCGCGGGCGGCGCGAGCCTGGCGCAAGGCGTAGGCGCTCGGCAGGTCCGGCACGAGGTTCGTCACGTCGGCACTCGCGCTGGCGAGCGGCCGCCCCGTTGAAGTCAGGAGCACCGCTTCGTCCACGCCCGCCTGCTCGCGCATGCGCTCGAGCCGCGAGGCGAGCTGCGGCCCCGCCCGCTCGCCCAGATCGAGCGCCATGCCGCGCGCCTTGGTCTGCAGGTCGGCGAGCATCTGGTCCACCGCCTGCTGGCCGAGCAAGATGCCGCCCTCAAGCGCGGCGTCGACCTTGACGTCGAACCACGATTCGATCGAGCGGGCGACGAAGTGCACGGACACGGTGTACACGATGAGCCCCGGCACGACCGCCAGGACGGCAAAGCGCACGAGCATGCGCAGCGTAAGCCGCGTGCCGAACACTCCGGAGCGGTACCGCCGTGCCAGCGCGACGAGCTGGTACGCCACCAGGCCCGCAAGCAATACCGCCAGCGAAGCGTTGAGTGCGAGCAGCAACGGGTAGTGGCGCGCAAACAGCGCTGTCTGCGCGCTCGCCGTGGCGAGCAGGAAGATGCCCACCGCCGCGACGGAGCCGCCGAGGATGACGAGGAGCCTCATCGGTCCTCGGCGCCCTTGGGTTCTCGCGACTCGACCGGCGCCGGCAACTGGCGCGGCGAGCGCACGACGAAGCGCTTCCACGGGGTCTCGAGATGCAGGTCGCGCGCCATCAGAGCGCTCACCTGGAAGGGCTTCGGGAGAAGCGTCGTGTCCAAGCGCAGCCGCACACCAGCCTCGTAGTCTGCGTCCGAGAACGAGGTGGTGCGATCGACGATGATCCACTTGCGCACGCGCCTGAGCACGTTCAGTGCCTCCTCGAGCGACGCGAAGTTCTGCTGCAGCGGACCGGACGAAAGCCGGTACTGCCGCGAGAGCGGATGATAGGACAGGCGCTGCTGCATTTGCGTCGAGGCAGCCGTTTCGTCGAACCAGTACCACCGGTAGCGCGTCATCTCGAATTCGACGACGAAGTACAGTGGAACCCCGTTCTTCAGTACGTCGGCGAGCCTCGGCGTCAGCTCGAAGGAGAAGTCCGCATCCAAGGCGAGCCCTTCCTCGACCGGATAGACGCGGGCGTCGGTGACCTCGGGCGCCTGCGCGGCCGCTCCGAGCGCCCAGCAGCAAGCCGCCGCGACCCAGAGCCGGAGAAGGGAGGCGATGCGCAGCATCGCGAGATCAGACTTCTTTTTCTAGGAGGGCGTAGAAGAACCCGTCGTGCTCCGGGCCGGGCAACAGCGGCGAGGGGATGTCGTCTGGCAACGGGACGCAGCGCGAGCCGCGAGTTCGCAAGACGAACGCCGCGACCACCTCCTCGTTCTCCCCCGGAAAGACGGAACAAGTGACATATAGCAATTTACCACCCGGGGCGAGCACCTGCCAAAGAGCGTCCAGCATCTCGGCTTGCTGCGAAGCGAAGCGCGAAGTGTCTTCCGCACGGCGCAACCACTTCACATCAGGGTGGCGACGTGCCACGCCCGAGCTCGTGCAGGGCACGTCCGCGAGGATGCGATCGAAGCGTGCGCCGTCCCACCAGTCGTCCAAGCGCATGCAGTCTGCCTGCTTCACCGTCGCGGCAAGCTGCAGCCGCTCCAGTCCCTGCTTGAGCCGCAGGAGCCGAGTCGCTTCGGGCTCCAGAGCCGTGAGGCGAATGTCCTCAAGCTCGAGCATGTGCGCAGCCTTTCCGCCAGGCGCGGCGCATGCATCGAGCACCGCTGCGCCCGGAAAAAGGCTCATCAAAGGAGCAGCACGCTGTGCGCCGGCGTCCTGGATCGACACATCGCCCGCCGCGAAGCCCGGCAGCCGCTCAACCGGGACCGGTCTCTCGAGTATGAGCGCGGCGTCTCCGACGCGGCGCGCCGACATTCCGGCTTCTCGAAGCCGGCTTTCGTATTCTTCGGTCGAAGACCTGCGCCGGTTCACTCTCAGGCACATCGGCGGGCGCTCGTTCCCGGCGGCAAGGACCCGCTGCCAGGAATCGGGATAGCCGCTGCGAACGATGTCGATCCACCAGGCCGGATGCTGGTAATGAGCCTCGGCGTCGGAAGCAAGGCGATCCCGCAATTCCGGCCCCTTCCGCACGTAGCTCCTGAGGAGCGCATTCACGAATCCCTTGGCGCTCCAGCGCTCGAGGGCGCCGCAAGCGCGGACCGTTTCATCGACGACCGTGTGCGCGCCATAGCGCCCGGAGTCCAACGCATACAGAGCGCACCAGAGCAGCGCGCTCACGAGCGCGTCGGGGGACCCTCGATGCGCGAGGGCCTCGACGACCCGCCGCACCCACCCGAATTTGCGCAGCGTGCCGTTGACTAGGTCGAGGACGGCGGCCCGCGATTCCAGGCCGGTGGATCGTGACGTAAGCAGAGACTGCGCAGCGAGGCTCTGCCCGGCCGCAACGCGAGCGACCAGCCGCGCAGCTTGCACGAGGGAAGGAGAGAGCGCGGCCGGCATGTCACTCGATCGATTCTCCGGGCCGCAGCCTGTGGCCGCGTATGAACTCGGCCGCGGTCATCGGTCGCCCCCCTTCGATTTGCACTTCATCGATGACGAGCGCGTCCTTGCCACAGGCCACCATAAGGTTTTCATTGGAATCGATGATTCGACCTGGTGTGCCGTTCGACTTCGCTACTCGCGCGCGCCATAGCTTCACCCTTTTCCCTTGGAGCTCGACCCAGGCTCCGGGCGTTGGTCGAAAAGCGCGAATCGCCCGCTCGAGTTCGACGGCAGGTCGGTCCCAGCGAAGGCGCGTCTCCGACTTCGCGATCTTCTTCGCATAAGTAGCGTGGGCTTCTTCCTGCGGTAGGGGCGAAAGCGAACCATGCGGCAGCCGCTCGAGCGCCTCGACGATGAGGGCCGCGCCCAGTGCGGAGAGCCTTTCATGGAGCGTGCCCGCGTCGTCGTGCGGCGATATCTTCATCGCGCGCTGAAGCAGCACGGGGCCGGTATCCAGCCCCGCGTCCATCTGCATGATCGAGATGCCGGTTTCCGAGTCTCCCGCCAGGATCGCGCGGTGGATCGGCGCCGCGCCGCGCCAGCGCGGCAGCAGCGAAGCATGGACGTTCAAAGCTCCGCGTGAAGTGGCGACGAGCACTTCCCGGGGCAACAGAAGACCATACGCCGCGACGACCATGACTTCCGCCCCGGAGCCTCGTACGAGATCCGCGCCCCCCGCCGCGAGCGTTGCGGGCTGCTCGACCCTCAAGCCGTTTGCCAAGGCCCAGCGCTTGACGGCGCTAGGCGTGGCCTGGAGGCCACGCCCCAATGGACGGTCCGGCTGAGTGAGCACCAACACTACGCCATGGCCAGCCGCATGCAAGGCGGCCAACGCGCGCTCGGCGAAGGGCGGCGTGCCGGCGAAGGCTAGTTGCAGGAAGGCGCGATCAGGCGCTCTTGCGCAACTGCTTGGCGAGCCGCGCGCGGATGCGCTGCTGCTTCAGCTGCGAGAGCTGCTCGACGAAAACCTTGCCCTTGAGATGGTCCATCTCGTGCTGGATACACACCGAGAGCAGGCCCTGCGCCTCGAGGGTAAAGGCCGTCCCGTTCTGGTCGAACGCGCGAACCTTCACGCGCTCGGCGCGCTCGACAAGCTCGTAGATGCCAGGCAGCGAAAGGCACCCTTCCTCGATGTCCGAGACGCCCGTGGACTCCAGGATCTCCGGATTCACGAGCACGATGAGGGAGTCTCGACGATCCGAGACATCCACGACGATGATTTGCTTGTGGACATCCACTTGCGTCGCGGCCAGCCCGATCCCCGGAGCGGCGTACATCGTCTCGGCCATGTCGGCGACGAGCTTCTTCAGCGACTCGTCGAAGACGGTAACCGGGGCGGCGACCTTGTGCAGGCGGGCGTCGGGGTAGCGAAGGATGTTCAGAGTGGCCATCTCAAGGTGTCTAGCGGGCAAATTTACTTGCAGATTGAATGTGCTATCGGGACAATTTCAGGCGATCCATAAGCAATTCGTCCTTTGTGCTACATTGGGACGAACAATTCAAATTCCAGTGGGCTTCCGCGGTGCAGCGCGGGCCCGCTAAAGGGACGGGGTCGCCATGGTCCAGCAGTGTCGTAAGTCTATCACAGCGCTCGCTTTCTTACTATTTTCCGGCTTCGTCACCGCCCAGTCCGACAAAGCTCCCCTCGCGCTCAAACCCGATGCGCCCGAGCGCTATATCGTCGTGCCGGGCGACACGCTCTGGGGGATCGCCCAAAGGTATACGGACTCCCCGTGGCGCTGGCCCGAGCTGTGGAACATGAATCGCGAGCAGCTCCGCAATCCGCACCTCATCTATCCGGGCGATGTGCTGGTACTCGATCGCGCGAGCGGCCGTTTGTCCCTCGCGGCGCGCGACGCTGGCGGCTCTGGCGACGTTCGCTTGAGCCCGAGGATCCGCTCGGAGCCGATCGCCACGCAAATTCCGAGCATTCCGCCTGGGCTAATCGAACCGTTCCTGAGCCGCCCGCTCGTGGTCGAGCCCGACGGCTTGGACAACGCGCCGGCAATCGTCGGCACCGAAATCAACAAAGTCATCCTCGCCCCGGGCAACACCGCGTACGTGCGTGGCATCGGAGGGAACAATCCCGAGGAAGCGTGGAATGTGTATCGCAAGGGCGGGCCGCTAATCGATCCGGAGACAAAGCAGACCCTTGGCTACGAAGCGGTCTATCTCGGTACAGCTCGCCTCACCCGGCCCGGCGATCCCGCCACGGTCCGGATCACCAGTTCCGTCATGGAAATGAGCGCGGGCGACCGGCTCATCGCGGCTGGACAAGCCCAAGCCGTGAACTACGCACCCCATGCGCCTAGCAAGGACATCCGCGGCCGCATCATGACGATCTTCGGCAGCATCGGTCAGGTCGGCGAAGCCGGGCGCTATTCAGTTGTCACGATCAATCGCGGCCGAGCCGACGGGCTGGAAGTCGGCAACGTGCTTGCCATTTACACGCGAATGGGCGCCGTGCAGGACGTAACCAAGACGGGCCGCGACCGCGACAAGCTGATCGAGCTGCCCGAGGAGCGTTCCGGTCTCGTCTTCGTTTTCCGAGTGTTCGATCGCGTGTCCTATGCGCTCGTGACCGATGCAGCGAGGCCAGTGAGTCCGCTCGATGGCGTGCGCACGCCGTAGCTCCGCTGGCGCCTGCTGCGCCAGCGCTTCGGAGGGCTTGTCGAGGGTCCCCCCGGCATGACGGCCGACCCGGGGCTCGCCGACTGGCTCAGGCTCACCCTCACCCCGGGCATTCCCCCTTCCTCGCTCCGGCGCCTGCTCCAGGCGCTCGGGCTGCCGCAAGAAGCCCTCAAGCGCAGCCATCGCGAGCTCTCCGCTTTCCTGTCCGTCGAGGCGCTCGAGGGGCTTCAGTCCACTTCCGTATCTGACGCCGTGGCACGTGCCCTCGAATGGGCATCAATAACGGGCCATCGGATCATCACGCTCGCCGACTCGCAATATCCGGGCGCGCTGCTTGAAATTCCCGACCCTCCGGCGCTTCTCTACGCGGCTGGGCGAGCCGAGCTCCTCGCGCGGCCCTGCTTTGCCGTGGTGGGAAGCCGCAATGCCACGGCGCAAGGCGAGCGCAATGCCGAAGCCTTCGCCCAATCACTGAGCGAAGCCGGCTTGACGATCGTATCGGGACTCGCGATGGGAATCGACGCGGCGGCACACCGCGGGGGCCTCGCGGCGCCGGGGTCGACGATCGCCGTGCTCGGGACGGGGGTCGACATCATTTATCCCCGCCGCAACGAAGCGCTCGCAGACGCGATCGCAAGGCAGGGATTGCTCCTCTCCGAATTCGCGCTCGGAACGGGGCCTCTCCCGCACAACTTCCCGCGCCGTAATCGCCTCATCAGCGGGCTCGCGCGCGGCTGCCTCGTGGTGGAAGCCGCCGCAGCCTCGGGATCGCTCATCACCGCCCGGGCCGCTGCCGACCAGGGACGCGACGTCTTTGCCATTCCGGGATCCATCCATTCACCGCTCTCCAAGGGTTGCCACGCGCTCATCAAGACCGGCGCGAAGCTGGTCGAGTCCGCGGACGACATCATTGCCGAGCTCTCCGGAATTCATGCGCCCGAAAGCGCGACCACCAGGCGCGAACCCAAGAGCGGAAGACGGGCGGCCGCTGCCGCGCCGCAGAGCGGTTTGCTACTGCACATGGGCCACGATCCGGTTGACATCGATGTCCTTTGCGAGCGAGCGGGAATGGCACCGGAGGAAGTCTCCTCGGAGCTCCTAAGGCTGGAGCTCGATGGGTTCGTCGCGGCCTTGCCCGGAGGGCTGTACCAGCGACTCGAGAAAGCGACGTAAACCAGAGCCGTACTTCGCGCGTTACAACAACAAGGAGAAATTCGATGTACGACATCCTCGTCTACCTGTTCGAGAACTGCCAGCAGGCGGAGATCGCCCGTGACGGTGCCGCCGTCGCGAGAAAGCTTTCGGCGGCCGGTTTCGAGGATGCGGACATCACGGAGGCGTTGCGCTGGCTCGCGGGCGCGCGAGCCCTGCAGCCGGAGTTCTCGCGGCTTCCGGACTCCCGAAGCACCTTCCGCGCCTATGCTGCAAGAGAGCTCGCGAAGCTCGACGCGGCGTGCCGAGGCTTCCTGCTCACGCTGGAGCACTCGGCGATCCTGACGCCGCAGACACGGGAGCTCGTGATCGAGCGGGCGCTTGCGGCATCCGGCGAGCACCTGACGCTCGAGCAGCTCAAGCTCATCGTGCTTATGGTGCTCTGGAACCAGAAGATGCCGACGAGCCGGCTCGTAGCGGAGGATCTGCTGAGCTCGGCACACGCCCGCCTGCCGAACTGACGCGCCGAGCGGCGCGGGTTGAATCGCGCCGCGCTTTGCGGGTATCCTCTGCGGCCTTTCACGCCGCATGAGCAAGAAACTCGTCATCGCCGAGAAACCGTCTGTCGCGGCCGACATCGCGCGCGCGCTCGGTGCTTTCACGCGCAAGGGCGATTACTTCGAGAGCGACCAGTACGTGCTCTCTTCCGCGGTCGGCCACCTCCTCGAGCTCGCCGTGCCGGAGGAGTACGACGTCAAGAAGGGCAAGTGGTCCTTCGCGAAGCTTCCGGTGCTTCCGCCGCGCTTCGACCTCGCACCGCTGGAAAAGGGCGAGGAACGGCTGAACCTTCTCCTGCGCCTCATGAAGCGCAAGGACGTGAGCGGCCTCATCAACGCCTGCGACGCGGGCCGCGAGGGCGAGCTCATTTTCCGCTACCTCGTGCAGCACGCGAAGGTCAAGAAGCCGATCGAGCGGCTGTGGCTGCAATCGATGACGCAGCAGGCGATCCGCGACGGGTTCTCGCGCCTGCGTCCCGATAAGGAGCTGCTGCCGCTTGCGGATGCGGCGAAGAGCCGCTCCGAGGCCGACTGGCTCGTCGGCATCAACGGCACGCGCGCCATGACGGCCTTCAACTCGAAGGAGGGCGGCTTCTATCTGACGACCGTCGGCCGCGTGCAGACGCCGACGCTCGCTATCCTCGTGGAGCGCGAAGACAAGATCCGCGCCTTCTCGCCGCGCGACTATTGGGAAGTCCACGGGCGTTTCGGCGCGCAGGCCGGCGACTATTCCGGTCGCTGGTTCGATCCCGCGTTCAAGAAGGACGAGGACGGCGAGCGAAAGCCCGAGCGCATCTGGCGCGCGGACGAAGCGGCGGCAATCGTTGCCGCGTGCCGCGGCAAGAAAGGTGTGGCGACCGAGGAGTCCAAGCCCTCGACGCAGCTCTCGCCGCTGCTTTTCGACTTGACGAGCCTGCAGCGCGAGGCGAACGGGCGCTTCGGCTTCCCGGCGCGCATGACGCTTTCCCTGGCACAGGCGCTTTACGAAAAGCACAAGGCCCTCACCTACCCGCGCACCGATTCCCGCGCGCTGCCCGAAGACTATCTCCCCACGGTCAAGGACACGCTCAAGGTTCTCGGCGACTCCGATGCCTTCGGGACCCACGCGCGCCAGATCCTCAAGCAAGGATGGGTGAAGGCGAACAAGCGCGTCTTCGACAACTCGAAGATCTCGGACCACTTTGCCATCATTCCGACGCTTCAGGCGCCGAAGCACCTGACCGAGCCGGAGCACAAGATCTACGACATGGTGGTGCGTCGGTTCCTGGCCGTTTTTTTCCCGGCGGCCGAATATCTGCAGACGACGCGCATCACGAAAGTCGAAGAGCATCACTTCCGCACCGAAGGGAGGGTCCTGCAAAGCGCGGGCTGGCTCGCCGTCTATGGCCGATCCGCCGGAGAGGACGAGAAGACGCTGCCCGCGATTTCCCAGGGCGAAGGTGTCCGGGTGGTGGAGGTGGAAGAGCAGGCGAACCAGACGAAGCCGCCGCCACGGTACACCGAGGCAACGCTTCTCTCGGCCATGGAAGGCGCGGGGAAGCTGGTCGAGGACGACGAGCTTCGCGCCGCGATGGAGGCAAAAGGGCTGGGCACACCGGCGACGCGGGCGGCGATCATCGAAGGCCTCATCCGCGAGGAATACGTGCATCGCGAAGGACGCGAGCTCGTACCCACGCCGAAAGCCTTTTCGCTCCTCTTTGCGCTTCACATGCTCCACATCGTCGAGCTCGCCTCGCCCGAGCTCACAGGCGAATGGGAGCACAAGCTCAGGCTCATCGAGCAGGGCAAGCTCACGCGCGAGCAGTTCATGAAGGAGATCAACGAGCTTGTGCGCAAGGTCGTGGGCGTCATCAAGACCGGCGAGATTCCCGATGTCGTCTACGCGACGGTCCCGGCACCGTGCCCGAAGTGCGGCAAAGGGCCGGTGCAGGAAAACTACCGCAAGTTCCAATGCCAGAAGTGCGACTTCTCCCTCTGGAAGGTGACCTCCGGGCGGGAATGGTCGCCGGACGAAGTCGCCGAGCTCGTCACGAAGCGGGTCATCGGCCCGCTGACGGGCTTTCGCAGCAGGATGGGCAAGCCCTTCAGTGCGGTCGTGCGACTCACGGATGATTTCCGAACCGAATTCGACTTCGGGCAGGACCGGGGCGAGGGCGAGGAAGCGCCGGATTTCTCCGGCCAGGAGCCTCTCGGCCCCTGTCCGAAGTGCGGGTCGAGCGTCTTCGAACTCGGCATGGCCTATACCTGCGAGAAAGCGGTCGGGCCGCAGAAGAGCTGTGACTTCCGGTCGGGACGGATGATCCTCCAGCAGCCGGTGGAACGCGAGCAGATGAAGAAGCTGCTTGCCACGGGGCGTACCGATCTTCTCACCGGCTTCATTTCGAAGAAGGGCCGGAGGTTCAAGGCCTTCCTCGTCAAGAACCCGGACGGGAAAATCGGCTTCGAGTTCCAGGCGCGGCCTGCGAAGGCGCTGGACGAGAAACCGGCCGGCAGGCGCGCGGGCCGCAAAAGCCGCGCGGCCTAGCGGCGCTCAGACGTCGAGGTTCCGCACCCCGAGGGCGTTGGTTTCAATGAAGGCGCGGCGGGGCTCGACTTCGTCGCCCATGAGCTTGGTGAAGATTTCGTCGGCCGCGATGCCATCCTCGATCTGGACCTTGAGGAGGCGTCGATTGCCTGCGTCCATGGTCGTTTCCCAAAGCTGCTCGGGGTTCATCTCGCCGAGCCCCTTGTAGCGCTGCACCGAGGGGTTCTTGGAACGCACCTTCTTCAGGATGGCGTCCCGCTCCCCATCGCTGTAGGCGTAGAGCTTCTCCTTGCCGTTCTGAATGCGGTAGAGGGGAGGCTGCGCGATGTAGAGGCAGCCGTCCTCGATGATGTCCCGCATGTGGCGGAAGAAGAAGGTGAGGAGCAGGGTGCGGATGTGCTGCCCGTCCACGTAGGCATCGGTCAGGATGATGACCTTGGCGTACCGCACCTTGCTGACGTCCTCGACGTTGTCGATGTCGATCCCGGTGGCCGCGATCAGGGCGGCGATTTCGTTGTTCCGCAGAAGCTTGTCCAGCCGGGCCTTCTCGACATTCAGCACTTTGCCGCGGAGGGGCAGCACGGCCTGGTACATGCGGTCCCGGCCCCTCTCTGCGCTGCCGCCTGCGGAGTCCCCTTCCACCAGGAATAGCTCGCTCCGCTCCCGGT
>JAFAGU010000349.1 GCA_019237595.1 Betaproteobacteria bacterium
ATCGACCTCAACATCTCCGGCTGCATGAACGCGTGCGGCCACCACCACGTCGGCCATATCGGCATCCTCGGCGTCGACAAGAACGGCGAGGAGTGGTACCAGGTCGAGATCGGCGGGAACCAGGGCGAGGTCCGCTCGGGCCGGCCCGCGTCGCTCGGCAAGGTGATCGGTCCCTCGTTCGCGCGCGACCAGGTCCCGGCCGTGGTCGATCAGCTTCTTCAGTGCTACCTCGAGCATCGCGACAGCGAAGCCGAGCGATTCATCGACGTCGTGCACCGCATCGGCGTCCAGCCTTTCAAGGAAAGGGTCTATGGCAACCTTGATCCGAAACCGGCGAATCGAGACCGGGAACCCGCGCTCGCCTGAGGCGGGCGAGGTCGTGCGCCTCGAGCCGCACGAGGACCCCGCCGGCGTTGCGGCGCGCCTCGCCACGGCGGCGCGCGTCGAGGTCAACTTCCCCAAGTTCGGCGACGGCCGCGGCTATTCGATCGCCCGACTTCTGCGAGAGCGCTACGGCTATGGCGGCGAGCTGCGCGCGGTAGGCGAGGTCGCCCGCGACAATCTCTCTTACCTCGAGAGTGCAGGCTTCGATGCGTTCGAGCTGCGCGATGGCGAGGACCCCACGGAGGCGCTCGCGGCGTTCGACGACTTCAGCGAGGCTTACCAGGCATCGGCGAAGCGGCCGGTTCCCCTCTTCAGGCGGCGCCCGGCATGAAGGAGGCGCGCCTTGTCGAGACGCTGCGCGCGGTGGCGGATCGGTTCTCGCCCGCTGCCCTCGCGAGCAGCCTCTCCATCGAGGACATGGTGCTCACCGATGCCATCGCGCGCGCGGGCCTTCCTATCGAGGTCTTCGTGCTCGACACCGGCCGGCTGCATGCCGATTCGCTCGTCCTCATCGAAAAGGTGAGGCGGCACTACGGTATCGAGGTCGCGGTGTACGCGCCGGATCCCGAAGCAGTCGCGCAATACACCCGCGCCTTCGGCCGCGATGCCTTCTACCAGGCGGTCGAGCTCCGCAAGCGCTGCTGCGAGATCCGCAAAGTCGAGCCGCTCGGCCGCGCCCTCAGCGGCAAGCGGGCGTGGATCACCGGCCAGCGCCGCGAGCACTCCGCCGACCGCGCCCGCCTCTCCGAGCGCGAATTCGACGCGGCGCACGGGATGGAGAAATTCAATCCGCTCGCGGCCTGGACGGAGCTTGAGGTCTGGCACTACGCGCGTGAGCGACGTGTGCCCTACAGCCGGCTCTACGACCAGGGCTACCGCTCCATCGGCTGCGCGCCTTGCACGCGCCCGGTGCTGCCGATCGAAGACGCGCGCGCGGGCCGCTGGTGGTGGGAGCAGGCGGAGGCTAAGGAATGCGGCCTGCATGTCGCGCCCGACGGCCGCCTTGTTCGCGCGAACGTGTCGGCATGAACGCGCCGGTCCAGAAGGCGTTCCTCGCGAAACGCGACCACCTGGACTGGCTCGAGTCCGAGGCGATCTACATCCTGCGCGAGGTGGCCGGCCAGTGCCAGAACCCGGTGCTCTTGTTCTCCGGCGGCAAGGATTCGATCGTGCTCCTGCGCCTCGCGGAGAAGGCGTTCCGCCCCGGGCGCTTTCCCTTCCCGTTGCTGCACATCGACACCGGCCACAACTTCCCCGAAGTGATCGCGTTCCGGGACCGGCGGGCGGCCGAGCTCGGCGAGCGCTTGCTCGTGCGCCTGGTGGAGGATTCCATCCGGAGGGGGTCCGTGAGGCTTTCTTCGGAAAACCAGAGCAGGAACGCCGCGCAGTCCGTCACCTTGCTGGAAGCGATCGCCGAATTTCAGTTCGATGCAGCGATCGGCGGCGCGCGCCGCGACGAAGAGAAAGCGCGCGCGAAGGAGAGGATCTTCTCCTTCCGCGACGAGTTCGGGCAGTGGGACCCGCGCAACCAGCGGCCCGAGCTCTGGAGCCTCTACAACGCGCGCGTCAACCCCGGCGAGCACGTGCGCGTGTTCCCGATCAGCAACTGGACCGAGCTCGACGTGTGGCAGTACATCGCGCGGGAGAAGCTCGAAGTGCCGTCGATCTACTATGCCCATCGCCGCCCGGTCGTGCGCCGGCGCGGGCTCCTCGTTCCCGTCACCTCCGTCACGCCGCCCCGTGCAGGCGAGAGCATCGAGGAGGTCATGGTGCGCTTTCGCACGGTGGGCGACATCAGCTGCACGTGCCCGGTCGAATCGTCGGCCTTCTCCGTCGAAGACATTCTGGAAGAAACGAAAAGCGCGACGCTGACCGAGCGCGGCGCCACGCGCATGGACGACCAGACCTCCGAAGCTTCCATGGAGCGTCGCAAGAAGGAAGGTTATTTCTGATGCAGCCGCTTCGCTTTGCCACCGCCGGCAGCGTCGACGACGGCAAGAGCACGCTGATCGGGCGGCTCCTCTACGATGCGCGCGCCGTCCAGGAAGACCAGCTCGCCGCCGTCGAGCGCGCCTCCGTGCGCCGCGGCGGTCCGGCGCTCGACCTCTCGCTTCTCACCGACGGCCTGGAGGCCGAGCGCGAACAGGGCATCACGATCGACGTGGCGTACCGCTACTTCGCCACGCCGGAGCGGAAGTTCATCATCGCCGACTCCCCCGGCCACGAGCAGTACACGCGCAACATGGCAACCGGGGCGAGCAACGCCGATGCGATCCTGCTGCTCGTCGACGTGGAGAAGGGGCTGCTCCCGCAGACGCGGCGCCATGCGCTGATCGCGCGCCTGCTCGGCATCCGCCACGCGATCGTCTTCGTGAACAAGATGGACCGCGTGGCGTTCTCCGCAGACGCGTTCCGCGAGCTCGAGCAACGCGTACGCTCCTTCGCCGGGGCGCTCGACTTCCAGTCGCTCGAGGTCATTCCCGGGTCGGCCCTGCATGGGGATATGGTCGTGGAGCGCGGCGAGTCCCTGGCCTGGTACGCCGGGCCGACGCTCCTCGAGCGCCTGCACGCGCTCCCCGCGAGCGCCGAAGACGCCGCCGCGGGGCCGCTGCGCTTCCCCGTGCAGCTCGCCGCGAAGCCGCAGCAGGGCCAGCCGAGGGGCTGCATGGGACGCATCGATTCCGGCCACCTTCTCGTGGGGACGGAGGTGCTGGTCCTGCCCTCGGGCAAGCACACGCGCGTGCGACGGATCCTCACGAACGGCGAGGAACGCGAGATCGCCGTTGCAGGCGATTCCGTCACCGTGGTGCTGACCGACGAGCTCGACGTCGCCCGCGGCGATCTCATCGTCGATCCGGCCGTTCCACCTCGCGAGGCGCGCGAGCTGCAAGCGACGCTGGTATGGCTCGGCCAGGAACCGTTGCGGCCGGGCGGACGCTATCTCGTCCAGCACGCCGGGCGGCGCACGCTCGCGAGGATCGCCTCCATAGAAGCGAAGCTCGACGTAGGCACGCTCGAGGAAACGCAGGCCGGCGAGGTGGCCTTGAACGACATCGCGCGCGCCACGCTTCGGCTGCAGTCGCCGGTGTTCGTGGACTCCTATGAAGCGGTGCGCGCCACCGGCGCCTTCATCCTCATCGACGAGGCCTCGAACCACACGGTCGCGGCCGGACTCGTGCGGTGAGCGGCATCGTCCACCTCGTCGGCGCCGGCCCCGGCGCGGCGGATCTCCTCACTGTGAGGGCCACGCGGTTGCTCGGCGAAGCGGACGTGGTATTCCACGACGCGCTCATTTCCCGAGAAATCCTTTCCCTCGTGAAGGCGCGCGCCGTGCCGGTCGGCAAGCGTTCGGGCCGGCATTCCACGGCGCAGGCCTTCATCAACAAGCAGCTCCTCGACGCGGCACTCAAGCACAGGACGGTGGTGCGTCTGAAGGGCGGGGACCCGATGCTCTTCGGGCGCGCGCAGGAGGAAATCGATTTCCTCCAGGCCCGGGGCGTGACGGTCGAAGTCGTTCCCGGTGTCAGCGCGGCTTTCGCGGCCAGCGCCGATCTCGGTGTTTCGCTCACGCAGCGCGCGCTCGCGCGAAGCGTCGCCTTCGTCACCCCGCGCGTCGCGCCTGGGGCGCCCGAGAGCAGCTGGCTTGCCGCCGCCGTCGCCGCCGACACAGCGGCGATCTACATGGCGGCAGGCGAGGCCGCCGGCATCGCACGAGCGCTTGTCGGCGGCGGAAAGCCAGCATCCACGCCCGTAGCGGTCGTGACGGATGCCTCGCTTCCGGGAAGCATGGTGCGGTTCGCCACCTTGGAGTCGATTGCCCGCTCGGGCCTGCCGCCGACGCCGGGACCTGCGCTGCTGCTTCTCGGCGAGGTCTACCGGGCGCGCGCGGCGGCCGATGCGCTGCGGGGTCGGAACGCGAGCCAGGCGGCGTAGGCCGCGAGCGCGATAAAGCAGGCGAGCGACCACTCGGCGATCGAGAGCCCGAGGAAAGTCCAGTCCACCTTCGCGCACTCGCCGCTCCCGGCGACGAGCTTCTTCAGCGTCGTGGCGAGCGGGAGGTTCTCGAGCATGAAGAAGAGGTCCGGCCCGCACTGCGGCACTTGGTCCGCCGGCAGGTGCTGCAGCCAGACCTGGCGCGCCGCCGTGGCGCCACCGCCCGCTGCGAAGATCACAGCGAGCGCGGCGTAGACCGCGGTCCAAGCGCCCTGGGGTCCGTGCAGCGCGGCCACGACGCAAATCGCGAGCACGGCATAGAAGAAGCCGCGCTGGACGAGGCAGAGCGGGCAGGGCTCGAGCCCCTGGCCGAATTGCAGGTAATAGCCGAAGGCGAGGAGCGCGGCGCAGGCGAGCGCCGGAAGGACGAAGGCGGCGCGGCGGCCGAGGCGATGCAGCATCGGCGAATTCTACCGGCTCAGATCTTCAGCACCGCCGGGAGCCAGGACACGAGCGACGGGAAGGCGATGAGCAGGCCGACGAGCACGAAATCGGCGACGAGGAAAGGGAGCGTCCCGAGGTAGATCTTCGCAACGGGAATCTCGGGGTGCTGGGCCTGGATGACGAACACCGTCATGCCGGTGGGCGGGGAAATGAGGCCGATCGTGCACATGACGGTGATGAAGATCCCGAGCCAGATGCCGTCGTAGCCGATGCCCGTCACGAGCGGGAGCGTCACCGGGACGGTGACGAGGATGGTGCTCACCTCGTCGAGGAACGTGCCCAGGACGAAATAGAGCATCATGACCGCGAGGAGCACGGAAACCGGCGACAGGCCCGCCTCCTTGACCCAGCGCGCGAGGTCCGACGGGAATTGCGTGAGGACGATGAAGCGCGAGAAGACGAACGCCCCGATGACGACGAAGAAGAGCGCGGCGGTGGTATGGACCGATTCGAGGAGCGCGCTCCCAAGCCCGCCCCAGCCCATCGCTCGCGTGGCGAAAGCGATCACGATCGCCGCGAGCGCGGCGACGGCAGCCGCCTCCGTGGGCGAGAACCAGCCCAGGTAGATCCCGAAGAGCGCGAAAAAGAAGAGCACGACGAGCTTCCACATGCCCGTCGCCGCGCGCAGGCGCTCGCGCAAGCGCATGCCGGCGACGCGCGGCACCCAGGCCGGCCGCAGCCAGGCGACCGTCCACACTGTCAGGACGTAAAGCCCGGCGAGGATGAAGCCCGGTACGAAAGCCGCGGCATAGAGCTTGGGGAGGGATTGCTCCGCGGCGAGCGCGTAAATGGCGATCAGCACCGAGGGCGGGATCAGCACGTCGAGCGTTCCAGCCGAGGCGACGGCGCCGGCGGCGAACGCCGGATCGTAGCCATGGCGCCGCATTTCCGGGATCGCCACGCGCGAGAACGTGGCCGCCGTGGCGATGGAGGAGCCGCAGATCGCGCCGAAGAGGGCGCACGCGCCAACGGTCGCATTGGCGAGCGCGCCGCGCACGCCGGAAAAGAGCGCGTTGCACGCGTCGAACATTTCCTTCGCCATGTTGCCGCGGGAAGCGACGGCGCCCATGAGGATGAAGAGCGGCACGACCGAAAGAGAATAGGCCGACGCCAGCTCGAAAGGCACGGAGGCGAGCACGGCGAGCGCCTTGCGCCAGCCGTCGATGGCCGCGTAGCCGCCCGCACCGACGAGCGTGAGCGCCACGGCGATCGGCACGCGAAAGAAGAGCGCGACGAGGAGCACCAGCACCCCGAGCCCGCCGACGGCGAGGTTGCTCACGGCCGGGCGCGCCAGCGCACGATGTAGACGATCGTCATGAGGAGGGAACCCAGCACGCCAAGGAGCACCGGAACCCAGTACACGGTCTTGGGAATGGAGAGGTCGGCCGTCACGTCGCCCAGCTCGTACATGTCCCTGGCGAGCGGCACCATGCTGTAGAGCATGGCGGCAAGCGTGAGGAGCGATAGAACGGCGCCGGCGAGGTCCAGGCGCCTGACCGTCGAAGGCTTCGCGACCGCATCGATCGCGTCCACGACGAGATTCTCGTCGCGCAGGAACACCGCCGGGAGCGCAAGGAAAACGGCGCACGCGAGGCCGAGCTCGATGAGCTCGAACGTGCCGTGGATCGGGCGTCCGAGCGTCCAGCGCATCACGACGTCGGCTGCGGTGAGCAGCATCATCGCGCCGAGGAACGCCGCCGCAAGGGCGGCGAGCGCCTTCGACGCGAGCTCGGCCGCCTTCACTGCCAGAAGCTCTTCGAGTCCCTGGCGTGCCTGTCGGAGAGCGACTTCATGAGCTTGTGCACGGCGCTCGCGGGCAATCCCTTGCCGTCGAGCTCCTTGAGGCGCGCCTGCGTCACCTGCGCGCCGATAGCGCGGAACTTCGCATCCTCCTGCGGCGCGAGGCGGATCGCCTGCCCTCCCGCATCGAGCAGCGCCTTCTTGCCGATCGGGTCGAGCGCATCCCAGCCTTCGCCCACCTCTTTTTCCACGCCCTTGACCGAGTCGTCCACGAGCTGGCGGAGATCCGCGGGAAGCTTGCCGTAGAACTCGGGATTCATGGCCATGCCGAAGGAAGTGACGTACGAGTACATCTCGGTCGAATACTTCACCGTGCCGCCCATCTTGAACGCGATGCCGGCACCGCCGTAGTCGATGAAGACACCGTCGAGCGTGCCCTTCTGCAGCTGCTCCACCTGCTCGGCCGGCTGGACGCCGACGGGCGTGCCGCCGAGCGCCGAGACGAAGTCGCGGATCGTCGGCGCGGCGAACCGGATGCGCAGGCCCTTGAAATCGTCGGTGGTGCGGATCGGCATCTTCGTCGTATGCACGTTCCCCGGCTGGTGCGTGAAGAGGAGCAGCAGGTGCACGCCCTTGTGTTCGGCATCCAGGTACTTGCCGCGCAGCTCCGCGTCGTTCATCACCTTCGTGCCGATCTCCGCGCTGCCGACCATGTAGGGCAGGGAGACGAGCTCGGTGAGCGGGAAGCGGCCCGGCGTCCCGCCGTGCAGGAACCAGGCGACATCGGCCTGGCCGGTCCTTACGAGGTCGTACTGCGCCGGCGGCGGCGCCATCTGCGCACCGGGGAAGTACTTGAAGACGAGGCGGCCATTGGAGGCCTTCTCGAGCTTCTCGCCCCATCTCTGGAGCCACTGCGTCATGAAATGCTGGGTGCCGAGGAAGCTCGACACCTTGACCTCGAGCTTCTCCTGTCCGGCAGCCTGCGCACACGCGCACGCGGCCGCCACGGCGACCAATCCCCTGATGATCGACATCGGACTCCTCCTTGCCGGGCAGTTTATACGGTGGCCGGCGCCTTCCTGAAGGGCATCCGCGAAAGCCACTTCGCCACCTCCTCGGGATCGGAGAAGAGCGTCTCGAGCTCGGCGCGCGCCTCTTCCTCGGTCTGCAGGACCGACTCGACGACGCTCTTCGCCTCGCCGCTGCGGTCGGTCGCGAGCTCGAGGCGCGTGCCGAACGGGTCGAGGAAGTACGCGGACCAGAAGCGGCCGCCGAGCGGCACGGGGCCGACGACGTGCACGCCGCAACCGCGCACGTGCTCGACCATGGAATCGAACTTCTGCGGCGTGACGTGGAAGGCGACGTGCTGCATGCCGCCGACGTGGTCGCGCACCTGGCGCGGCAGGCCCTTGGGGTACTCGAATACCGCGAAGAGCGAATCGTTCCCCATGTCGAAGAAATAGTGGCGCAGGTTGTCGTAGGGCGGCTGCCAGCGGTCCTGCTCGTAGGGAACGCGCCGCACGTGCACGAGCCGGAAGCCCATGACTCGCGTGTAGAAGTCCATGGCTGTCGGCATGTCGTCGCTCACGACCGCGAGGTGGTCAATGCCGCGCGTGTTCATGGCTTTTCTCCTCGAGGGATTCCAGGAAGGGGGCGAGGGCGGCGAGAAAGCCCTCGGGGTTTTCGCCGGCGATGTCGTGCCCCGCGTCCACTTCCACGATCCGCAGGCGCGGGTTCGCCGCCTGCATCTTCGCTTTGGTCTCGGCGGCATACAGATCGGAGCGCGCGCCGCGCATGGAAAGGAGCGGGCAGCGCACTTCGCCGAGAAGCTGCCAAAGGTCGACGCCGAGCTTGGGACGCTCGCCGCCCGAGAGAACCGCGCGGAACTGGTCACGGAAGAAAGGATCGCGCTTGACCGCGTAACCCTCCGCCGTCTTCCTCAGGTAATTCTCGAAGCGTGCGCGGTCCATCTTCCCAAAATAGCGCATCGCATCGTCGATGGTGGCAAAGGTCTCTGGAGTATTCCCGACCGATTGCGCCACGCGCTTCGATCCGGCCGGCGCGTTTTCCGGAGAGAAGTCGATGAGCGCGACCCCGGCCACGCGCTCGGGGCGCTTGGCCGCGGCGTACGTCGAGCTCCGCCCGCCCATCGAATGGCCGACGAGCGCGACGCGGCGCCAGCCGAGGTGATCCAGCACCGCGACGATGTCGGACGCCATGCTCGGCACCGAGTAGTCCCAGGTGCTGCTCCAGCCCGAATCGCCGAAGCCGCGCATGTCCATGCAGGCCACTTCCCGGTCCGACGACAGCCGCGCCGCGACCGGCAGCCAATCGTAGGAGAAATAAGAGAGCCCATGGACGATCAGCACCGGCAGCCGGCCAGGATGCCCCAGCCGGCGATAGAAGATCCGCAGCTCGCCCGAAGGCGCCGTTCCCATATCGTGCGCAACCATTGGACCTAGGGTACTACCGCGCCGGCCGCGCCGGCAGGACGCGGCCTCTCGCTTCGGCGAAACCGATCGAGGCCGCGCCATCGCGCTCGCAGCGCCCGCGAAGGATGGCCTCGTCGCCGTCTTCGAGGAACATGCGCTTCTGCCCGCCCGAAAGCTCGATCGCCGTGCGGCCGCCCGAAGTGAGCTCCATGAGCGAGCCGAGCGAGCCCGGCGTCGTGCCGGAGAGCGTTCCGGAGCCGAGGAGATCTCCGGGCCTCAGGTTGCATCCGTTCGACGCGTGGTGGGCGACCATCTGGGCCGGCGTCCAATACGCATCGCGTGCATTGCCCCGCGAAAGGCGCACGGGCTTTTTCATTGCCGCCGTGCGAAGGTGCATCTCCAGCGCGATGTCGACGCCGCGATCCTTCTCATGGGAAAGATACGCGAGCGGACGTGGATCGCCCGGCTCGCGCTCGAACGGCGCCGAGCGAAACGGTTCGAGCGCTTCGAGCGTGACGATCCAGGGCGAGATCGTCGTCGCGAAGCTCTTCGCGAGGAACGGGCCGAGCGGCTGGTACTCCCAGGCCTGGAGGTCGCGGGCCGACCAGTCGTTCATCAGCACGACGCCGAAGATGTGCTTCTCGGCTTCCCCGATCTGGATGGGCTTGCCGAGCGCATTGCCCGGACCGAGCACGAAGCCGAGTTCGACCTCGTAGTCGAGGCGCCGGCTGGGGCCGAAGACAGGCGCGGGCGCGTCCGGGGGCTTTGCCTGCCCGTTCGGCCGCACCACCGGCGTCCCGGAGACCACGACCGACGAAGCACGGCCGTGGTAGGCGATCGGCACCCATTTGTAGTTCGGGAGCAGCGGATTATCCGGCCGGAAGAGCTTGCCGATGGTCGTCGCGTGATGGATGCCCGCGTAGAAGTCGGTGTAGTCGCCGATTGCCACGGGGAGGAAGAGCTCGGCCTGCCGCATCGGCGTCAGGTGCTTCGCCAGATTTTTTCGGTAGTTCTTCACCGAGAGGAATTGGGAGAGCCCCTTGCGCACCTCGGCCCACGCGTGCGGGCCCGCGGCCGCGAAGCCGTTCAGGATCGGGCCGGTCTCGAGGCCGAGCGCCGCGAGGTCGAAGATCTGGTCGCCGATCGCGACCCCGCCGCGCGGCCGCTCGTTCTTCCCTTTCTTCCGGAAGATGCCGAAGGGCAGGTTCTGGATCGGGAACTCCGTCGCCGGGTCGTTGGCGCCTTCGACCCAGCTCCGCAGCTCAGGATCGTGCGTGGCGTTTAAAGCCATCCCAGACTTTGTCGTAGTCCTTCTGCAGCATCTTTGACTGGAGCGCAGCGCGGGTAGGCCGGAACACGTAGCGCGACTCCCACATGAACGCGAGCGTGTTTTCGATCTTGCTGGGCTTCAACTGCTCCGAAGAGGCCTTTCCGAAGGTCGCGAGGTCCGGGCCGTGGCCGCTCATGCAGTTGTGGATCGAGATGCCGCCGGGGGCGAAGCCCTCCGCTTTGGCGTCGTATACGCCGCGCACGAGGCCCATCAGCTCGCTCATCACGTTGCGGTGGAACCACGGCGGCCGGAAGGTGTTCTCGGCCACCATCCATCGCGGCGGGAAGATGACGAAATCGCAGTTCGCCACGCCCGCCTGTCCGGAGGGAGACGTGAGCACCGTGAAGATGGACGGATCGGCATGATCGAAGCTCACGGTATTGACCGCCATGAACTTCGCGAGGTCGTACTTGTAAGGGGCGTAGTTCCCGTGCCAGGCGACGACGTCGAGCGGCGAGCGGTCGAGCTCCGTCGTCCAGAGCTTGCCGAGGAATTTCGCCACCACCTGGCACTTGCGCGACTTCTCCTCGAAGGCAGCGACCGGGAAAAGGAAATGGCGCTTCTGGGCGAGGCCCTGGGAGCCGATCGGTCCGAGCTCGGGCAAGCGGAACGGCACGCCGTAGTTCTCGCACACGTAGCCGCGCGACGGGCCGCCGAGGTCGACCTTGAATTTCGTGCCGCGCGGGATCACCGCGATTTCACCGGGTTCCAGCTCGAGCAAACCCAATTCAGTGAAGAGCGTGAGGCGCCCCTGCTGCGGAACGATCATCAGCTCGCCGTCGGCGTCGTGGAAGTAGCGGTCCTTCATCGAGCGGTTCGCGCAATAGACGTGGACCGCGAGCCCGCTCTGCGAGGCCGCGTCGCCGGAGCCCGCGATGGTGACGAACCCATCGAGGAAATCGACCGGCTTCGCCGGCAGCGGCCACGGATCCCAGCGCAACCGGTTGGGCGGCGTATCGACCTCGTCGAAAGGGCCCGAGCGCAGGAGCCCATCGCCGATCCGCTTGTAAGGCCCGTGCATCGCGGACGGGCGCTGGCGATACAGCCACGACGAAAGGTTCTCCGCGCGCGGCGCCGTGAACGCGCTGCCGGAAAAAACCTCGGCGTACAGGCCCTTGGGCGGGCGCTGCGGCGAATTCTGCGCGGCGGGGAGCGAGCCTTTGAGGGCCTCGGTGGAGAAGGTGTTGCCGAACCCGCTCTGATACCTGAGCGCCATGCTCCTAGCTTAGCCCGGCCACGGGCAGGGCGGCGCCGTGGATCGCGCGGGCGTCCTCGGAAGCGAGGAAGAGGATCGTGCTTGCGAGGTCCTCGAGTGCCACCCATCGCTTGGGATCGGCCTTCGGCATGTCGGCGCGGTTCTGCGGCGTGTCCAGGATGGTCGGCAGCACGCAATTCACGCTGATATTCTTCTC
>JAFAGU010000151.1 GCA_019237595.1 Betaproteobacteria bacterium
GCCCGGCATGCGGATGTCGAGGAACGCCACCTGCGGCCGCTCGCGCTCGATCGCCTGCAGCGCCTCGAGCCCATTCGCCACCGTGGCGGCGATTTCGAGCTCCGGCCATGCGCGGCCAAGGAGGCTCTTCAGCTGCTGCGCGAGGAGCGGCTCGTCCTCGGCGATGACCGCACGAACGCTCACGCAGGAATCCTGGCCGTCACCGTGACGCCGCCTGCGGCGTTGTCGGCGAGCTCGAGCGAGCCGCCGACACCGGCGAGGCGCTGGCGAACGTTCTGCAACCCGACGCCGCTTCCGCCGTTGCCGCCGCTCTTCAGCCCGAGGCCGCTGTCCTCGATCGTCACCGCAATGCCTTTCGCGTCGCGGAAGGCGGCGATGGCCACCGTGCCGCCTTCGACCTTGGGCTCGACGCCGTGCTTGATCGCATTCTCCACGAGCGGCTGAAGCAGCATGGGAGGGATCCTCGCCGAGGCGAGCTCGGCCGGCAGCGACAGCGTGAACCGCAGCCGCGGCCCCATCCGGATCGCCAGCACTTCCAGATAGCCGCGCAGCCGGCCGAACTCTTCGCCCAGCGTCCCCGTGTCGTCGCGCGCCGCCTGGAGTGTCGCCCGCAGGTAGTCGTTCAGGTGCTCGAGCATCTTCTGGGCGCGGGCCGGGTCGGTCGCGATGAGGGAATGCAGGTTGGCGAGCGTGTTGAAGAGAAAGTGCGGCTCGATCTGCGCCTGGAGGAGCTTGAGCTGCGCCACGGTCGCGCTGCGCTCGTGCGCCTCCGCGGCGAGGCGCATCTGGGCCACGCGCTCGCGCGTCATGAAGTACCAGCAGCCGGCGATGCCGGCGAAAAAGGTGATGACGGCGCCGGTCACGAGGCCGTCGCCGGAAAGGTTGGCGCGGAGCGGCCGGCCGAGGAGGGCGCAGGCGAGGGTCGTTCCGAGCGCGAAGCCCGCCGCGATGCCGATGGCCGAAAGCGCCGCGAGGGGAAGCGAAGGCGGAATGCGCCGGCCCCAGACGAGGCGCCGCGGAAAATCGATCAGCAGCAGGATGTTGAAGCCGATGCAGTTGCTGAAGACGAGCGCCTCGCTGAACGGGTGGTGCTGCGCGACCGCGACCCCAGCGGCAATCAGGGCATTGAAGATCGCCGCGAGGACGAGGTTGCGCGGCAGCGTGGCGAAATCGGCGGCGGCGAGGGCCATGGAAGCAATCTCAGAATGCCAGCGCGATGCCCGCGAAGAGGATCGATCGCTCGGGAAGCAGGCGATAGGCGGAGTCGGACCGCCCGCCGAAGCGCCGCACTCCCGCGTCGAGACGAAGACGGTCGGCCTCCCAGGTGATTTGCGCGGTCACATTGTATCCGCCGTCCTCGAGCGTCCGGAGATAGTCGAGGTTCGCCGACCAGCCGTTGCCGCCGGGGTCCGTCCACCCGAGGTGCGCGAGCGCGCTGCGGCGCGAAATGCTGGGAACGCCGAACATCGTCGACGAGGCGGCAAGCGAGCCCGCGACCGCGGCGGACGGAATGCCGGGGAGCGCGGCGAGCGCGCTCCTGCGGCGCGCCTCGGCACCGAGCTGCCGCCACTGGTCCGCCGTCGGCGCGGTGCCGTCCCACCACAGCTCGCCGATGAACGACCACCCGCTCTCGCGCGTGAACGTGAAGCCGCCGAGCGCCTTGCGCGGATGGTCGAGATCCTGCGTCTGGAGCGCGAGGCCCGGATTCAGAAGCTGCTGCGTAGGGGCGGTCTCGGCAAGCGGCGCCGTCCGCTCGCCGCGGCGCATCTGCAGGAACGAGCCGTGGAGCTCGACGCTCTCGTGCGGTACGCTCGAGAATGCGCCGCCGGCTTCCAAGCCGAAGCGGTCGGAGGCGCGCGCGATGCCATGCAGGTCGGCGATTTCGGCGCGCCGGTAGTAGCGCAGCGCGAACGAGCCGTCGCGCTTCGGATCGCTCCGGCGGCCTTCGCCGGGATTCGTCCAGAACGCGGACCACGCCTCGTCCGCCGTGAATCGCTCCCACGCCACGTGCGGCACGCCCACGAGGACCGGCGGCAGCACCTGCAGCCGCACTTCGCGCTGCAGGACGTCGATGGGCCGGAACCCGTAGCCGACATCGCCCGAGAGGATCTTCTTGCCGAGCGTGAAGTGGTTCTCGCCCGAACCGAAGTCGGTGTACAGCTCGTTTGCGACCAGGCGGCCGGTCGATGCCGCGCGCTCCTGAGTCGCATAGGTGCCGGTCAAGAGCAGCGAAACGGGCCCCGCGCGACCGCGCACCTCTTCTTCCACCCGGCCGCGGTCGGCGCCGAACGGCGTCAGCGGGATGCCGGCGGCAAACGGCGAATCGCCGCGCACTGCGTGCGACTCGCCGATCGCCCGGGTCTTGTACGCGAGGTCGAGGCTCTTCGCTTCCTCCTCGCACAGCGCAGGGCGCGCGAGGAGGAGGAGGAAAACGAATAGGCCCGCACCGAGCCTCATTGCTCTATGTCGGAGCGGATGAGGAAAGCCGGGTTGTAGTACTCGTCCGGAAGGGCCTTCGGCACGCGCGAGAGGTAGTGCACCTCGGTAACGCGTTCGCGCTGGAGGCGGTCGGTGAGCTTCATCATCGTCACCACCTTGCGGCCGTCCATGGTTCCCATCTCGAACGCCGCTTCCTTCGCAAGCTTGTCCGAGGCGACGTAGAGCTCCGCATAGACGGGATGCCGGTCGCTCTTCGCCAGGAAGAGCACGATTCGCGGATAGGAGACGCCCTTGCGCTGCCCAGTAATGTCGAGCCGCAGGCAGGGAATCCCGTCGATCGTCTTCTCGCCCTCCACCTTGCCGTCGTAGTCCTCCGCCCATGTGAGGGAGGCGATGTCGCCGGTCGAGGCGTCGCCGAGGAGCTTCTGCATCGGCGTGATGCGAAGCGGCCGCTGGCTGCTCGGCAGCACGAGCCAGAAGTCGTCGCCAAGCATGAGGAGCTTCTGCCCGCGCTCGGCGCTCGAGCGCATGACCACGACCGAGCGGCGTCCCGGCTTCACGTACACGTTGTAGAGGCGCGTCTTGTCGAGGTTCCCGGTCTTGAAGACCTTCACCTCGGTCTCGACGCGCATCGCGTCGGTCGTGAGGCGGTAGGAATCGGCCTCCTTGAGGAGCTCGTGGATGTCCGCGGCGGCGGCGCTTGTCGAGACGAAAAGGAGCAGTGCAAGGAACCTACACATGGGCGAGGGCCTCGGTAATGGGCCGCCGCGCGGCCTTCGCGCTCACCCACCATGCGGCGAGGGCGGAGGCGGCAATGACGGCTGCACCCGTGGCGGCATATAGGACGGCCGAAAAGTTGACCAGGAGCGGGTAGCCGGTGGAGCGCCCCGGGGGCGGCGGCATCTGGATGCCGGCGAAGAGGAGCGCGATCGTCACGGCGCCGGCGATCGCCATGCCGGCCAGCGCGCCGCCGCCGCCGATCACGGCGGCCTCGAGGACGAAGTTGCGCACGATCTCGTCCGGCCGCGTGCCGATCGCGCGCAACGTGCCGATCTCGCGCGTGCGCTCGGCGACCGCCATGCCCAGCGTGTTGACCATCGCGAAGAGGACGATCACGAGGATGATGCCGCCGAGCATGCCGAAGATCCGGTTGTAGAGGGCGCGCACCGCCTGGTAGAAGGAGGCGAGGTCGAGCCAGGTCCTGACGGCGATCTGCGGATGGGTGGCGGCAAGGGAGCCGGCCACCGCGTCGCTTTGCTCCATGTCGGAGAGATAGAGCGAGAGCGTGCTCACCTTGTCGGTGAGGAGGAGCTTCTGCACCGCGCCGATGTCGGCGATCACGAGGCGCCGGTCGATCTCGGGCACGCCGACGCTCACGATGCCGCGCACGACCACGTCGACGGCGTTGAGGTTTCCCTCCGTCGTGGTCGAGAGGAGCGTGAGGCCCGAGCCGACGTTCGCCTTCATGATGCGCGCGAGATCCTTGCCGATCGCGATCTCGGGAAGCGAGGCGCCCGCGTCGAACGGCTCGCCGGCGACGAAGCCGGTCTGCACCCCGCGCACGCGGAAATCGGTCTGAGCGACCACGCCCCGGCCGACGAACACGGCGGACTTGTCGCCGTTCGAGATGAGGCCGGAGAACTCGATGCGCGGCAGGACGGCCCGCACGCCGGGAAGCGCCGCGAGCTCGGCCTGGAGCGCGGCCGCGCCGCCGAGCCCGTTCTGCATCGGCACGTCCTCGTCTCCGGTGAAGAAGTCGCGGGCGCCGACGACGACGTGGCCCGAATCCCGGGCGGAGACTTCGCGCAGCGAGTCGTAGGTGAAGAGGGCGAAGCCGCCGCCGACGAGGACGGCGGCGGTGCCGATCGCGGTGATGAGGAGCGCGGTGAGGGAGCGGCGCCGATTCCGCAGAACGTTGCGGAGCGCAAAGACGAGCCACTTCATGCGAGCAGCCCGTCCGCAAGCCGCACGACCCGATCGCAGTACCGTGTCATGCGGTCGTCGTGCGTGGCCACGACGGCGGCCGCGCCGCGCTCGTGCGTGAGCTGATGCAGGAGCTCGACGATCTGCGCTGCAGTAGCCGAGTCCAGGTTTCCAGTCGGCTCGTCCGCGATGACCAGGGCAGGGGACTTCACGAGCGCGCGCGCGATCGCGACGCGCTGGCGCTGGCCGCCGGAGAGCTGGTCGGGCAGGCGGCCGCCGAGGCCGGCAAGGCCCACGCGCTCGAGCGCGTCGTCGACGCGGCGGCGGCGTTCCGCGGCCGGCGTGCCGAGGAGGAGGAGCGGATATTCGATGTTGTCCGAAGCCGTCATCACCGGCACGAGATTGAATCCCTGGAAGACGAAGCCGATCTTTTCGCGCCGAAGCCTCGTGAGCTCCGCCTCCGGCCGGGCGTCGAGGGGCTCGCCGCCCATCTCGCGTTGGCCGCTGTCGGGCGCATCGAGAAGCCCGCAGACGTTCAGCACCGTGCTCTTGCCGCTTCCCGACGGGCCGGTGAGCGCCACCATCTCGCCGGGCGCGATTTCGAGCGATACGCCGCGGAGCGCGTGGACGGGCTCGGCGCCGTTGCGGTAGCTTTTCTTCACGTCGTAGAGGCGCAGTGCGGGGGAGCTCACCGGCCGGCCTCCCTCAGGCCTGCCTCGGTCGCCGCGCGCTGGACCGCTTCGCGGAAGCCTTCCGGTGCCCCTGGGAATTGCGGATCGGCCAGGACCTGCGCGAGGAGCTTCCGGCCGTCGGCTCGGCGGTGGAAGATGTCGTCGGGGACGCGAAGGAAGGTGCGCGCGGCGACCAGGCGCGCTTCCAGCGCGAGCGGCACCCCGCGCATGAGCGCGCGATCGTGCTCGGGCTTGAGCGCTCCCAGGCCGCGATCGATCTCGTCGAGCCCGCGCTCCGTGTACTTCACCTTGCTCCACGGCATCCAGGCGTCCCGCCCCTTCAGGCTCAGCGTCATGCCGAGGTAGGTTCGATAGAGCGGGTTGGCTGGCGCCTGGGCGACGAGCCCCTGGAAGGCCTCGATCGAGCCCTCGACCGCCGAGGTGTCGCCGCCAGCGGCGCGCTGCGCGAGCTGCGCGGCCTGCGCGAAGGCGGCGTCGGGTGCGCCGGCCGGCTGCGCGCACGCAACGCCGACCCCGAGGGCAAAGGTGACCAGGGCGTTCGCAAATTCCATGGCAACTCCTCGTGAAGCCCCGCTTGGGCGGGTGTAGGGCAAGTCTGCGGAACGGGGCGAGGGCCGTGAAGGGCTTTGCGACGAAACGTTGATTTGGGGCCGCCAGCTGCGCGGGAAACGGACTAGCCGCTTCCCCGCGGCGAAATAATTCGGGCGACAGTGCTTCCCGGCCGGACCCCTTCGACCCATGCGGGCGGCCGGGGCACGCTCATTGCTCGTAATCTCGCTCGCCTAATTTAGGAGGCGTCCCGCGACTGGCGGGGATCCGAGCGAGCCATGGCGACCCGTCTTCTTCCCCGCACCCTTCCCGACCTTTACGCGCACGCGCTCGTCCTCGAGCGAGATGCGACCGAGCGCTTCGAGTTCCTCGCGCGCAGCATGCGCGAGGCCGGCATGGACCACCTCGCGGAGGAGTTCGAGGCGATCGGCAAGGAGGAGCGCGAGCAGTACGAGCTCCTCGCGGTGGGCACGGCGAACGCCAATCTCGCCGAGCCTGCGCCGTGGGAGTACGCGTGGCACTACATGGGCCCGGCCGGCGATGTCGTGCCCCGGCCGCGCACCACGCGCGACGTGCTGCAGCTCGCGATCTCGGCCGAGCGCCGGACGCAGAACTTCTACGCCGACGTCGCGGAGAGCGTCGAGGACGACGCGGTGAGCGCCTTCGCCGCGGAGATGGCGACCGACGAGAGCCGGCACATCGAGCGCCTCGAGCGGTTGCTCGCGCGCGAGCCCGCTCCCGCACAGCTCGAGGAAGAAGAACCGGCGCTTGGCCTTCGCCGCTAGCGATCCAGCGGGTCGCTAGTTCATCTGGACCTCCCCCGTCCCGCGCCTACGGAGGCGTTCGTGACATCCGACACGCCGAGCGCTTTTTCGGTCTCGAGCACGATCTCGGTCGCCGTCGCGGCGTCGTAGAAGAGGGCGTTATTTCGCGCCACGACGCGCATGCGCGTCGCCCGCGAGCTGATGGGCTCGAGCTCGACCTCGATCGTGCGGTT
>JAFAGU010000183.1 GCA_019237595.1 Betaproteobacteria bacterium
CGCCGGATACGTGTGGCGCCATCCCGACCAGCTCGGCGCCTTCAGCGTGGCGTTCCTCGTGAACCTGCTCGCGTACCCGTTCATGCTGACGCTCCTCCCTTACGCGGCGAAGGATGTGTACCAGGCGGGGCAGGTGGGCCTCGGCTATCTCGCGGCCGCGTTCGCCACCGGAGCGCTCGCCGGCTCGCTAGCCGTGGGAGCAGGGCGGTTGCGTCTGCGCGCGGGACGAGTGATGCTCGCCAATTGCGCCGCGTGGTTCGTCGCGATCCTCGTTTTCGGCCAGACGAAGTTCCTGCCGCTCGGCTTCGCGCTCCTCTTCGTCGCCGGCTTCGTCCAGAGCTTCTGCCTCACGCCGCTCGCCGCGATCATGCTGCGCGGGGCTTCCGAGGACATGCGGGCGCGCGTGATGGGCATGCGGATGCTCGCGATCTGGGGCCTTCCGCTCGGGCTCCTCGTCGCCGGCCCGCTCATCGCGCGCATCGGCTATTCGGCCTGCGCGCTCGCCTACGCCGGCCTCGGGCTCGCCGCCACGGCGGCCATCGGCTGGCGCTGGAAGCGCGCACTCTGGGACCGGTCGGCGCCCGCCAACGCCGCGCTGTGAAGCTCGTCCTCGCCCTCGGCACGACGCAGACGATCGCGTGGGCGTCGTCGACCTACCTTCCGGCGATCGTCGCGGGCCCGCTCGCCGAGTCGATCGGCATCGCTCGTTCGACGGTCTTCGGCGCGTTTTCGGCCTCGCTGCTTGTCATGGCCGCGCTCGGCCCGCGCGTCGGGCGGCTCATCGACGCAGGCAGCGGCCGCGGCGTGCTGATGGCCTCGAACGTCGTGCTCGCCGCGGGCCTTGCGGCTCTCGCGGCGGTGCAGGGGCCGATCGGCCTCTTCGCTGCGTGGGCGGTGATCGGCATCGGGATGGCGATGGGCCTCTACGACGCGGCGTTCGCGGTGCTCGTGCGGCTGCGCGGGCGCGAGGCGCGCGGGCCGATCACCGGCATCACGCTGATGGCGGGCTTCGCGAGCACGGTGGGCTGGCCGCTCACCGCGTGGCTCACCGCGCGCTTCGGCTGGCGCGAGGCGTGCCTCGCGTGGATGGCCATTCATTTGCTGATTGCCCTGCCCCTGAACCGGCTGTGCATCCCGATCCAACCGTCCCCGGAGCGCGCGGCCGACCGGAGCGACGCACCGCTCGAGGAGAAGGCGCCGCAGCCCGGCGCCTTTCCGCTCCTCGCGATCTACTTCGCCTTTACCGCCTTCGTCACCTCCGCGATGGCGGCGCATCTTCCCGGTCTCCTCGTCGCGACGGGCGTGACGATGGCGGCGGCGCTGGGCGCCTCCGCGCTCCTGGGTCCCGCGCAGGTCGCCGCCCGCCTCGCCGAATTCCTCGCCGAGCGCCACTTCCGCTATCACCCGCTCCTCACGGCGCGCGGCGCCACCTCGCTCCACCCCCTCGGCGCCGCGGCGCTCCTCGCGATCGGTGGCTCGCCCTTCGCCGCGTCGCTCTTTGCCGTCGTGCACGGCGCCGGGAACGGGCTCATCACGATCGCCAAGGGCACGCTGCCGCTCGCGATCTTCGGGCCGGCGGGCTACGGCGAGCGGCAGGGCTTCCTCGCCGTGCTCGCCCGCCTCATGCAGGCCTGCGCTCCCTATGCGTTCGGGCTCGTGCTCGACGGCCTTGGCGTGCGCGCAGCGCTCTTCCTCTCCGCCGGCCTTTCGCTCGCGGCCCTCGCGACGCTCTTCCTGCTGCGGCGCTAGGGAGCCTCGAAGCCGTAAAGCCTGGCCGGGTTGTCGGCCAGGACGTCCTTCAATAGCACCGGATCCGGCACGGCCTCGATCAGCACGTCGAGGAGCTCGCCGGCATCGAGCTCGCGATGCGCGAGGACGTGCGCGTCGCGGACCTGCTTGCGCGGATGGAAGCCGATGTTCGGCCAGTCCGATCCCCACACGATGCGCGAAGGCGCGGCCTCCACGAGCGCGCGGATGAAAGGGACCGCATCGCGAAGCCGTCCGCTGTTCTGGGTGACGCGATCGGCGCCCGCGACCTTGACCCAGGCGCCCGACGCGGCGAGGCGCAGCACCGCCTGGAACACGGGCTGCCCCAGGCCGAGCGCGGCATCCGGGTAGCCCATGTGGTCGATCACCACGGGCACTGCAGTGCGTGCAATCGCCGCTTCGAGCGACACGAGCGTCGCCGGCGAGCAGAAGAGCTGCAGGTGCCAGCCGAGCGCGGCGACGAGCCTCGCATAAGCGTCGAGGAGCGCCTGCGGATCTTCCTTGTAGCGCCCGACCAGCGTGTAGAGATTGAGCCGCACCGCGCGCACGCCCGCGGCGTGCAGCGCCTCGAGCTCATGCAGGGGAGCGTCGTGCGCGACGACCGCCACGCCGCGGCCGCGCTTCCCGAGCGCGGCGAGCGCTTCCAGCATCGCGCGGTTGTCCGTGCCATGGCCGCTCGGCTGCACGAGCACCGTGCGCTCGAGCCCGACCCGCGCCTTCATGCGCTCGTGCGCGGCGAGCGGCGCCTCGTTCACGTTGTAGGCGCGCTCCGCGGCGAGCGGGAAACGGGAGAAGGGCCCGAACACGTGCATGTGGCAATCGGCCGCGCCGGAAGGGAGCGGGCGGGAAGGGCGGCGATGGTTTCGCTCGAGCGTCTGCATCGCCCCGTATGATAAGAGCATGAGGATTCTCCTCGCGCTCGCGCTTTCGCTTCTCTCGCTTAACGCGCGGGGCGAGGACTATCCCGCGAAGCCCGTGCGCCTCATCGTTCCGTACGCCACCGGGGGAAATGCCGACCTCTGGGCGCGCATCCTCGCGCAGAAGCTCAGCGAGAACGTGGGCTCGGCATTCGTCGTCGAGAATAAGCCCGGGGCGAACGGCAGCATCGGCACGGACTACGTGGCGAAGAGCGCTCCGGACGGATACACGGTGCTCGCGGTGGCGACCGGCCCGATGAGCGTGAACCCCGTCCTCTACCCGAGGGTGGCGTACGACCCGCTGAAGGACTTCGCGCCCGTCGCGCAATGCACGGTCTACCAGTATGTGTTGGTCGTGCTCGCGACCTCGCCGTATCGCACGCTCGACGAGCTCATCGCTGCGGCGCGCGCAAGACCTGGCGAGCTCGCATACGGCTCCACCGGCGTGGGCGGCGGCAACCACCTCGCGACCGAGCTGCTCGGGCTCGCGACCGGCACGCGGTTCACGCACGTGCCCTACAAAGGGAGCGGTCCGGCGCTCGCAGACGTTTTCGGCGGGCAGCTCGCGTTCATGTTCGACACGGTGTTCACGTCCGTGCCGCACCTGCGCTCGGGGAAGCTGCGCGCGTTCGCCGTCTCGAGCGCGAAGCGCGCTTCGTCGCTTCCCGAGGTTCCGACGATGCAGGAGCTCGGCCTGCGGGACTTCGACATTTCGCAGTGGCAGGGAATCTTCGTGCCCGCCGGGACGCCGCGACCGATCGTGGAACGGCTCAATGCGGAGGTCGTGAAGCCCATGCACGCGCCCGACGTCGTGCAGCGCATCGCCGTGCAGGGCGGAAACGACATCGTCACCGGAGCGCCCGAGGCGCTGGGGGCGCTCGTGCGCCGGGAGCTGGAAAGCTACGGCCGGCTGATCCGCGAGGCGCGGATCACGCCCTAGTCAGGCTTTCGCGGGGTCGAGCAGCCAGTCCGGCGAGCGCCGCAGCGCCCGCTCGTGGTTCGGCGTGCCGTGGGGGTCGGGATCCGGCATCGCTTCGCCGCGGCTCTTGCGCTCGTGCGCGGTTTCGAATGCCCCGGCCACCGCGGGCGGATCGCTCGCGGGAAAAGTCTGCATCACGCCCGCATCGAGCACCTGCTCCGGGGAAGCGCGCGGATGCAGCTCCACGTCGTCGATCGCGTCGCTCGCGTTCGAGGGCGAGCCGTAGCGATGGCGCTTCAGGCGCCCCGCGGCGAGGGCGAAGGAGGCGATCGCGGCGCCGCAGGCGATCACCGGCCAGGTTCCGAGCTTGTCGAGTCGTCGCATGCGCCTCGAGCAGCAATAAGCGCGCCCGCGGCCAGTATCGCGATTCCAACGGCGGGGCGGTGCGCAAGCGCGACGCGAGGAGGAGCGTGCCGTTGCGCAGGGCACGCGGCTTGCTGCCCCGCCCGGGGCAGTGCACTCACAACCCTAGGATCCTTTAGAGGAGCATCAAGATGAAGATGAAGGTGTTGGGCGCCGCCGTCGCCGCGGCGCTTCTCAGTCTCGGCAGCATCGCGCTCGCGCAGACGAGCGGCAGCTCGGGCAGCTCCGGCAGCGGCATGAGCTCGCCCTCGACCACGGGCTCCGGCTCGTCCAGCACGGGCACCGGTTCGTCCACCACGGGCTCCGGCTCGTCCTCGATGGGCACCGGCTCGTCCACGACGGGCTCCGGCTCGTCCTCGATGGGCTCCTCGAGCAGCCCGTCGTCCTCGTCGAGCTCGCCCTCGTCCGCCACCGGCTCGAGCTCGAGCACGCAGGATTGCAGCCTGCTCAGCGGCACCGCGAAGGACAACTGCCTGCGCGACCAGGCGAGCACCGGCACCAGCTCGAGCAGCGTCGGCGGCACGGGCTCGGGGACGAGCACCGGCAGCGGCACGGGTGCGAGCACCGGCATGGGCGGCAGCTCCAGCGGCTCCGTCGGCTCCGGCGGCACGACCGGCGCGGCAGGGACCTCGAGCGCCGGCAGCGCCGGCTCGGGCTCCGGCAGCTCCGGCTCCGGCTCGAAGTAAGCGAAGCACGCAGCAGCTGCGGGCCACGCCCCGCGGCACGAGCGGGCCGAGCCCTTCGGGGCCGGCCCGTTTT
>JAFAGU010000270.1 GCA_019237595.1 Betaproteobacteria bacterium
GGAAAATAGGCATTCCTGCATGGACAACCCGCAGGTGGGTTCAGTAGATTGGAAGCCGCGAGTCGAGGCTCGAGCGACAAAAATGCGCCCCCGCGTCCTGATACCGGTCCTCCTGCTGGCCTTCGGCCTGCCTGCCCTCGCCGAGGACGGGCTGCGGCTCCCCGTGCGGCCTGGCGCGGGCATCGACCCCGCCTTCGCGGGTGGCTGGCTCAGCCCCGAGCGCGATCGCTTCAACTACGCCCCTTACCACTGGCGCGACTCGATCGGTTTTGCCCCCAACCAGCGCATGCAATGGTCCTACGCGCTGGGCGCGCGCTCGAGCTTCGGCATGTCGGTCACGAGCGGCAAGGATTTCCTCAGCGAGCCGGTGTACGGCACCGACGTGCGCCGCTACGGGCTCATCGGGCAGTACTCCATCGCGCCGGACTGGTCCTTCAGCGCCGAGACGGTGTCGCGCGATCCGGGCGCGCTTTTCCGGATGCAGGACCTGCGCTTCGGCATTCGCCGCCAGTTCTAGCCCTCGGCCGGAGCCTCGGCGCGGGTCTTAGAATGCGCGCGGCATGCGCCTCGCGCTCTTCGACCTCGACAACACCCTTCTTCGCTGCGACAGCGACTACGAGTGGGGGCAATTCCTCGTCGAGCGCGGCGTGCTGGACCGCGACGCCTACCAGGCGCAGAACAAGGCGTTCTACGAGCAGTACGTCGCCGGGACGCTCGACATCCACGAATACCTCGGCTTTGCGCTGAGGCCGCTCGCCGATCATCCGCCCGAGGCCTTGGCGCGCTGGCATGGCGAGTTCATGCGCCTGCGCATCCTCCCCGCCATCACGCCGGCGGCCCGAAGCCTCGTGGCGCGCCACCGCGACGCCGCCGACCTCTGTGCGATTGTCACCGCGACGAATAGCTTCGTCACCGCGCCCATCGCCCGGGAATTCGGCGTGGAGCATTTGCTTGCGACGGAGCCCGAGATCGTGGAGGGCCGCTACACCGGCCGGGCAAGCGGGACGCCCTGCTTTCGCGAGGGCAAGGTCGCGCGGTTGCGCGAATGGCTCGCGGCCTTGCGCCGACCCCTCGAGGACTTCGCAGACAGTACCTGCTATAGCGACTCGCACAACGATCTGCCGCTTCTCCTCGCGGTGAAGCGGCCGGTGGCGGTGGATCCGGACCCGCGGCTCGCCGCCGAGGCGGCAAGCCGCGGCTGGAAGGTCATTTCATTACAATCGAGCGCCTGAAATGATCAAGCGTTTCATCCGTCGCGTCCTCGGACTCGGGGAAGCAGGCGCCGTGCGAGTGCCCCGCGCGAAGCACGGCCTCGGCAGGGACTCGCTCAGCCCGGCCGCCGCGAAAGTCTGCGCCGTCCTCAGGGAGCGGGGGTTTTCGGCCTACGTCGTGGGCGGCGCGGTGCGCGACCTGCTTCTCGGCATCGAGCCCAAGGACTTCGACGTCGCGACCGACGCGCGGCCCGAGGAGATCAAGCCGCTCTTCCGGCGCGCGCTCATCATCGGCCGGCGCTTTCGGCTCGTGCACGTCATGATCGGCGGCGAGACGGTGGAGGTATCCACCTTTCGCGGCGAAAGCGGCGAGCTCTCCGCGGCGGGCGGCGACGGCGCCTCGCTCCAGGACGAGCACGGCCGCGTCCTGCGCGACAACGTCTTCGGAACGCAGGAAGAGGATTCCCGGCGGCGCGATTTCACGGTGAACGCCCTCTACTTCGACCCGGCGACGGAGGAGGTCGTGGACTTCCACGGCGGGCTCGCCGACCTGAAGAAGCGCGTGCTGCGCGTGATCGGCGAGCCGCAGACGCGCTATCGCGAGGACCCGGTGCGGATGCTGCGCGCCGTGCGCCTCGCCGCGAAGCTGGGCATGACCATCGACCCGGCCACCCGCGAGCCGATCCGGCGCCTGGGCGCGCTCATGGAGAGCGTCCCGCCGGCCCGGCTCTTCGACGAGATGCTGAAGCTCCTGCTCTCGGGCCACGCGAGCGCCTGCCTGCGGCAGCTGCGGGACGTGGGGCTGCACAAGGGCCTGCTGCCGCTCCTCGACGTGATCCTCGAGCAGCCGCTCGGCGAGCGCTTCGTCACGCTTGCGCTCGCGCAGACCGACCAGCGCGTGCTCGACGAGCGTCCGGTCTCGCCGGCATTCCTCTTCGCGGCGCTCCTCTGGCATGAAGTCCTCGCCGCGTGGAGGTCGCGCGAGACTCGCGGCGAGCGCAGCATTCCGGCGCTCGAGGCGGCGATGGACGAAGTCCTGGATGTGCAGTGCGAGAAGCTCGCCATCACGCGCAAGCTCACGGCGACGATGCGCGAGGTCTGGTCGATGCAGCCGCGCTTCGAGGCGCGCTCAGGCGCCCGGCCCTTCCGCCTGATCGAGTCGCCGCGCTTTCGCATGGCGTACGACTTCCTCGCCCTTCGCGCCGCGAGCGGCGAAGTGCCGGCCGAGCTCGAGGCCTGGTGGCGCGCGTTCCAGGGCGCCGATGCCGAATCGCGCAAGGCGATGCTCGTTCCGGACACCGCCCCGCGCAAGCGCCGCCGGCGCCGGCGCGGCAAAAAGCGCCCGGAGAGCGCCGCGCCGGCTGCGGAGCCGACGTGACCGTGGCATTCGTGGGCCTGGGGTCCAACCTCGACAATCCGGTCCGCCAGGTGGAGTCCGCGCTCGGCGAGCTCGACACCCTGCCGCAAACGCGCCTCCTCAAGCGCTCCTCGCTCTATCGCACTGCTCCGGTGGGCTACGCCGACCAGCCCGATTTCATCAATGCCGTCGCGCAGCTCGAGACGGAGCTCGCCGCGGAGCGGCTGCTCGAGGAGCTTCAGGCCATCGAGTCGCGCCATGGCCGCGTGCGAACCTTCCCGAACGCACCGCGCACGCTCGACCTCGACCTGCTGCTCTTCGGCGAGGTCGTCCTGCGAAGCGAGCGCCTGACCCTGCCGCACCCGCGCATGCACGAGCGCTCCTTTGTGCTCGACCCGCTGCGCGAGATCGCACCGGACCTGAAGATCCCGTGATGCAGGCGCATCCGGTCGCGGTTTCGGCGCTGCTCCTCGTAGCCTCGAACGTCTTTATGACCTTCGCGTGGTACGCGCACCTGAAGAACCTCGCGTCGCGGCCGTGGTGGATCGCCGCGCTCGCGAGCTGGGGCATCGCGCTCTTCGAGTACCTGCTGCAGGTGCCGGCGAACCGCATCGGGTACACCGCGCTCTCGCTCGGACAGCTCAAGATCATGCAGGAGGCGATCACGCTTGCCGTGTTCGTGCCCTTCGCGCTCTTCTACATGCAGCAGCCGCTCAAGCTCGACTACCTGTGGGCGGCGCTGTGCATCGTCGGCGCCGTCTACTTCATCTTCCGCGGCTGAGCGCATGGGCGGCCAGCGCCACATCGTCGTGGAAGGGCCGATCGGCGCCGGCAAGACGAGCCTCGCGCGCCGGCTCGCCGCGCGGCTCTCGGCCGACCTCGTTCTCGAGCAGCCGGCGGAGAACCCCTTCCTCGCGCGCTTCTACCAGGACATGGCGCGCTACGCGCTGCCGACGCAGCTCTTTTTCCTCTTCCAGCGCGCGCGCATGCTCGAGCCGCTCGCCCAGCCCGACATGTTCGCGCGCCCGGTGGTCGCGGACTTCCTGATCGACAAGGATCCGCTCTTCGCGCGCCTCACGCTCTCGGCGGACGAGCTCGCGCTCTATCAGAAGATCTGGGAGGCGCTCGCGCCCCAGGCGCCGGCGCCCGACCTCGTCATCTACCTGCAGGCGCAGCCCGCGACGCTCGTGGAACGCGTGCGCCGGCGCGCCGCTGGGTTCGAGCGCGGCATCAGCGAAGAGTATCTCGCGCTCCTTGCCGAAAGCTACGCGCGCTTCTTCTACCACTATGCCGCGGCGCCGGTGCTCATCGTGAATTCGGAAAACCTGAACTTCGTCGACCGGGACGCGGACTTCGAGCTGCTCGTCTCGCGCATGCGCGGCATGAAGAGCCGCCGGGAATTCTTCAGCCTGGGCTAGCCGGCGCTTCCCTACCCGGGGTAGGGCTCGAAGGTCATCGACTCCACCGCGCAGCCCATCGCCGCGGCGATCTTGTCCATCGCCTCGTCGGTGAGCTGGATCGGCTGGAAGTCCGCATCGCCGCCCTTGGACGAGATGAAGGCCTTCGCCGCGTCCTCGGTGTTCCAGGTGACCACGGGATCGGGCGTCACGCCTTCCACCTGCCTGCAGATCGGGAATCCGTCGCTCTTGTAGACGATCGCGTACACGTGTGCTTGCCCCCCGCCGGTAATTTAACCGATGTCCATATCGGACAACAAGCTAACGGCTTCTCCAGATTCCCCTACGCCGCAGGCGAAGTCCCCGATTCCTGCGCCGCAACCCCCGGCGTTTAATCGATTCACCTTCCATTCCGGGGGGATTGAACGCGAAAGGAGAATCGATGAGTGACATCCGCGACGCCGCGCGCCTGAGGCTGCCATACGGCCGCCCGGGCGCGCAATACGAGACGCTGTTCGAGCCCGCGACGGGAACGCTCTGGGGCTATTTCAACCCCCGCGGCACCCCGTGCTTCAGCCTCGGTCTCCTGAAGGACATCCGCGCGCACGACGAGCGCCTGCGCGCCCTGGGAGGCGAGCTCGAGGTGGCGGGCGAGCGCCACGCCGTGCGCTATTACGTGTGC
>JAFAGU010000317.1 GCA_019237595.1 Betaproteobacteria bacterium
CCTCCTTCGCCGGCGCCGCCGTCGCGGCCGACACGAGCCCGGTCGCGCAGGCGCCCAAGGATGCGACGCTCGAGCGCGCGCGCGGCGCGATCGCGCAGCAGGACTGGGCGGGCGCGCAGGCCGCGCTCCGGGACGGAATCTCCCGCGAACCGAAGAACGCCGACTACCATAACCTGCTCGCCTACGCGACGCGCAAGGGCCCGAACCCGGACATGAGCGTCGTCTTCAAGCACTACAACGAGGCGCTCACGCTCAACCCGCAGCACAAGGGCGCGCACGAATACATCGGCGAGGCCTACCTCATGGTCGGCAATGTCGCCAAGGCGAAGGAGCACCTCGCCCAGCTCGACAAGATCTGCTTCTTCTCCTGCCCCGAGTTCGCGGAGCTCAAGAACGCGATCACCGCCTACGAGGCGAAGACCGTCGGCAAGCAGTAGGGCTCGGGCGGCCTAGCGGCCGAGCTTCCGGACGACCCTCCTGAAGTAGCGCGCTTCCACGCGCGCCCTCAGGAGGCCGAGCTTTCGCTCGCCTTTGCCCGATCCGGCGACTTCCTGCGGCACGTAGCCCGCGTTTCGCAGGATGCGGTACGCCATGCGGAGGTCCTCGGGAACGAGGGGATCGTCGTCGAGCTCGAGCGGCTTCCCCCGGCCCGGCAGGTCGTCGAACTCGCCGCTCGAAACCGCCTCGGCGATCTTTCGTTCTGCGAGAAAATCAAGCGACATGGCGCGTCGAGCTTATCGCATCGCATCGACCGATGCGACGACCTTCTATCCGCGGCTCGTCGGCCGGCGGGGCGCGGTCGCCGGGAATTCATACCTGTCGGTCGACGCGGGCGTGGACGTCCTCAAGGCCGGCGGCAATGCGGTCGACGCGGCGGTCGCGGCCTCGTTCGTCGAGGGCCTCGTCAATCCGCAGATGCACACGATCGGCGGCGAGTGCCCGATCCTCATTCGGCCCACCGGCGAAGACCGCGTGGTGGCGATCAACGGCAACACGGCTGCGCCGGGCAACGCGACGCCGGAGGAGTTCCGCCGCAGGGGGCTCGACCACGTTCCGGACGAGGACGTGCTCGCGGCGGGCGTGCCGGCGGCGTTCGGCGCGCTCGCGACCGCGCTCGGGCGCTTCGGCACGATGCCGCTTCGCGAGGTGATCTCGCCCGCGATCGAGCTCGCGCAGCGCGGCTTTCCGGCCTCGCAGGGGCTCGTGATGCAGGAACGCTACGGCCTGCGGGCACTGCAGGAAAAGTTTTCGCGCTGGCCCGGAAGCCGCGCGCTCTATTCGCCGGTCCCGGAGGTCGGCGCGCTTCTGAAGAACGAGGCGCTTGCGCGCACCTACGAGTATCTCGCGAGCGAGAAGGACCCGATCGCTGCGTTCTACCGGGGCGACGTGGCGGCCGAGATCGTCAAGTTCTCGAAGCAACGCGATGGGCTGCTCGAAGGCGGCGATCTCGCGTCGTTCGAGACGAAGATCGAGGCGCCTGCGCGGATGGACTTCCGCGGCACGACGATCTTCAAGTGCGGCTTCTGGTCGCAGGGCCCGGCGATGCTCCAGACGCTCGCGTTGCTTCGGGATCTGCACATAGAAAGGTCCAGGTTTGGAAGCGCCGATTACCTGCACCTGCTCATCGAGGCCATGAAGCTCGCGTTCGCCGACCGCGAGCAGTACTACGGCGACCCGGCCAAGACGATGGTTCCTTCCGAGGTCCTGCTTTCGGATCAGTATTCGCGATCACGGAGTCGATTGATCGACGAAAGAAGAGCAAGCGCCGAGCTGCGGCCCGGAGATGCATGGCGGAACGCCGCGCTCCTACCGCCAGAAGAGCGTTTCACGCCGCAGCCGTGGGGCCCGGGGACGGTGCACGTCGACGCCGTGGACGCGAAGGGGACGCTCGCATCCTTCACGCCGAGCGGCGCCTGGATCAAGTCTTCGGAGGTCATTCCGGCGCTCGGCTTTCCGCTCACTACCCGTCTCATGACGTTCTATCTCGGCCCGCCGAACCATCCGAACGTCGTCGCGCCGGGCAAGCGCCCGCGCACGACGCTCACGCCCTCGCTCGCCTTCCGCGACGGCAGGCCGTGGATGAGCTTCGGCACCATGGGCGGCGACCAGCAGGAGCAATGGTCGATCCAGTATTACCTCTGCCGCACGGTTTTCGGCATGACGCTGCAGGAGGCGATCGAGGCGCCGAAGCTCTCCACCGACCATTTCCCGGGGTTCTTCGCGCCGCACGACCACCAACCGAAGCGCGTGCGGATGGAAGCGCGCTTCGGAACCAAGGCGATCGAGGAGCTGCGCCGGCGCGGCCACGACATCGAGGTCGCGCCGGACTGGACCGAGGGCTTTATCTCCGCCGCGGAGATCCGCGCCGACGGGCTGCTCGAGGCCGGGTGCGACCCCCGGGGCTCGAAGTCCGAGGTGTTCCCTTCGTTCGCTTACTGCTGGTAGGCGACTGCCTGGAGCGCGCGAGCGAGCTGCGGGCAAGCTCGGCGCCGGCGCCGAGCGCGGAGAGCTTGCGGATGGCGATCTCGCGGTCCATCGGCGCCATGCCGCAGTTCGTGCACGGGTAGAGCCGGTTCGCCGGCACATACTTCAGCGCCTGCCTGATGATGGCGGCCACCTCCTGCGGCGTCTCCACCTTGTCCGAGGCGACGTCGATCACGCCGACGAGCACGTCCTTTCCCTTGAGCAGCGCGAGGAGCTCGATCGGAACCCTGGAGTGCATGCATTCCAGCGACACCTGGTCGATCTTCGAGCGGGCGAGCGCCGGGAAGATCTCCTCGTACTGCCGCCATTCGGAGCCGAGGGTTTCCTTCCAGTCGAGGTTCGCCTTGATGCCGTAGCCGTAGCAGATGTGGACGGCGGTCGTGCACTTGAGGCCGTGCGCCGCGCGCTCGAGCGCGGCGATGCCCCACTTCTTCACGTCGTCCATGTAGACGTTGAACGCCGGCTCGTCGAACTGGATCGTATCCACGCCGTCCTTCTCGAGCGCGCGGGCCTCCTGGTTGAGGAGCTCGGCGAAGGCCATGGCGAGCTTCACCTTGTCGCCGTAGTGGCGGTCGGCGATCGTGTCCACGATCGTCATCGGCCCCGGCATGGTGATCTTGATTTTTCTTCGGGAGTGGGTCCGGAGCGTTTTTGCCTCGCGCTCATGGACTCTTCCCTTCAACTTCAGGGGACCGGTGACGACCGGCACCATGGCGTCGTAGCGGTTGTTGCGGATGCCCATCTTCACCTTGTGCTCGAAGTCGATGCCCTCCACGAACTCGAGGAAGCCGTGCACGAAATGCTGGCGCGACTGCTCGCCGTCCGTGACGATCTCGATGCCGGCGTCCTCCTGCTCCTTGATCCAGAGGAGCGTCGCATCTCGCTTCGCCCGCTCGAGCTCCTCGCCCGCCTGGCGCCACGTCGGCCAGAGCTTGTTCGTCTCTGCGAGCCAGCCGGGCTTGGGCAGGCTCCCGGCAATGGTGGTCTTGAACATTTTTCAACGCTCCTGTCGGTATTTTTGGACAGCGACGAAATCGCGACGCGCCACTATACTTCTGCCCTACAAGGCAAGGGAGGCTTCACGTGGTCGCGGGCATGCTGGTCGGGACGTTCTTCTCGTTTCTCCTCGGGATCTTCAATCCGCTCGTCGCCAACAAGGCCGGGCCGGACTGGCTGTGGATGGGCGGCCGCGAAGATGTGCTGCGCAACCTCTACTTCCGCCGTAACGGAAGCTTCCGGCGCTACGGCCGCCCGGCGCTCGTCCTCACGCTGATCCTGGGCTCCGCCGCGTTCTGCTGGCTCCTCCAGCGCTTCACTGCCTGACGAGCTTCGCCGCGAGCTCGCGCTAGCATGGCGAAGAAGCGGCTCATCGTGGGCATCACCGGGGCGACCGGAACCGCGTACGGCATCGCCATCCTGAAACATCTCCGGAGAGAAAAGAATTTCGAAACGCATCTCGTCCTCACCGACGCGGGGGCGCTGACCGCGTGGCAGGAGCTCGGGCTCAAGCGCAAGGAGATCGAGCGCCTTGCCGCGGTCGCCTACCATCCCAGGGACATCGGCGCCGCCATCGCGAGCGGCTCGTTCACGGCCGAGGGAATGGTCATCGCGCCCTGCTCGATGAAGACGCTCGCTGCCGTGGCGCACGCCTACGCGGACGACCTCGTCGCGCGCGCTGCCGATGTCGCGCTGAAGGAGCGCCAGCGCCTGGTCCTCATGCCACGCGAGGCGCCGCTCAACCTCGCGCACCTTCGCAACATGGTCGCCGTGACCGAGATGGGCGGCATCATTTTCCCGCCGCTGCCGGCGTTCTATGCGAAGCCCGGATCGATCGACGAGATGATCGACCACACCGTGGGGCGGGTGCTCGAGCTCTTCGGAATCCCGGCGCCTAGGCTCGCGCGCTGGCAGGGGATGAAAGGAACGCCGCCAGCTCGCGATTGAACGCCGCGGCCTGCTCGACGTTCGAGATGTGCGCCGCGTTCGGAAGCACGACAAGCCTGGCACCCGGAATGTTCTCGCCGAGATAGCGCGTGCCCGGCGCCGAGGCGTCCGCCTCGCCGGTGATCGCGAGCACGGGCATGCGGATCTCCTTCAGGCGGGAAGTGGTGCCGAGCTTCATGATCGCCCGCCCGCAGCCGATATAGCCAGTGACCGGCGTTGCCTCGATGATGGCGGCGATCTTCGTCGCCGCGGGCGAGGAGCGGAAGGGCGCCGTGAACCAGCGCTCCATCGTCGAGTCGAGCAGCGCCTGCAGGCCCTTCGACTGCGCGATGGCGATCCGCTCCTCCCACTGCTTGATGGCATCGGCGTTCTGCGCGTGGCCGGTGTCCGCCAGGACGAGCTTGTCGATCAGGCCGGGAGACTTGAGCGCGAGCGTCTGGCCGATCATGCCGCCGATCGAGAGGCCGACGAAGTGCGCCTTCGGGATTCCGACGTGCTTCATCAGGCCGGCGACATCGTCCGCGAGCATCTCGAGCGAATAAGGCCCTTCGGGGGCATCGCTCGCGCCGTGGCCGCGCATGTCGTACACGAGGAGGCGCCAATTGCCCTTGAACGCCTCGATCTGCGGATCCCACATGCGCAGGCTCGAGGCGAGGGAGTGGCTCCAGACGATCCAGGGCGCGCCCTGCCTGCCGTGGACCTCGTAGCTCAGGTGGATGCCGTTCACGCTCGCCTTCATGCGTCCGCTCCTCTCAAGCCGCGGCGACGATGAGGGGAATGAGCATCTCGTCCTCGCTCGTCCCGCCGTGGTTGCCGATGTGGAGGTGGCGCGCCTCGCCCGCCACCCAGTCCTTGATGGTATAGCGCGCCCTCATGACGAGCGTCACGTCGCCGATCCGCTCCGCGAAACGCGGGTGCGCCGGCCCGGGGCCGAACCAGCCCTCGTCCACGAGGCTGGCGCTCGGCACGACGTCGGCCCGATCGCCGAGCCAGTCCTTGGCATTCTTCGCGAAGGAATCGGCATCGCCGACGTGGCAGTACGCGGCGCGCCGCTCTCCGCATAGGGGAAAGCGCAGCAGCGCGGCGAGCGAGGGCGGGAGCTCGAGGCATTCCTCGGGCGCCGAATCCACGAACCCATGGTCGGCCGTAGCGACGACGAGCGAATCGGTGCCCGAGAGCGCCGCGAGCACGCGACCGAACGCCTCGTCCACGGCTTGCAGCTGCGCGAAGGCTTCTCCGCTCTGGGACCCGTAGCGATGCGAGACGCGATCGTAGTCGGGCCAGTAGGCATACACGAACTTGCGATCGTCGCCTGACTTGACGGCGCGGGCGACCGCCCCCGGCAGCTCGTCGATGTGCTCATACGCGATCCGCTCGGCGCCTTCGCAATGGTGGACGTTGTATGCGGAATCGACGATGTCCCGGTACGTGACGACAATCGAGCGGCAGCGCATCGCGCCGAAGACAGGGCTCGCGCGGTAGAGATCTCGCGGCAGCACGCTGCGCGCGAAGAGCGAGGCGCCGCTCCCGCGGCTCGTAAAGGGCAGGGGCGCGCCCACGCAGGCGGCATCGCCGAAATAGGCGAACCAGCCAGTCAGGCCGTGCTCAAGTGGCGACCAAGCGGTGTACGTGGTCGTGATCGCGGAAGCCGTCGTGGGCGGAAAGACCGAAGTGATCGTCGCGCGATTGCGACGCGCGAGCTCGCCGCCCGCACCGCGGCGCGCGAGGTAGCGGGCGCCGAGGCCGTCGATGACGAGGAGCACGACGTTGCGCGCCGACGAAACTTCCGATGCGGCGAGCTCGCGCAGGCGCGCATGCCGCGCAGCTCCGCCGCGCCCTTCGACGAGCGAAGCCATGAGATTGACGAGGCTTCCGCCGGCGTAGTCCGGAGTCATGAATCGGCGTGGATTTTAGAGTTAGAATCGCCTTCCTTTCCCTGCGTTCACCGAGGCCCGCCATGCGGCACGAAGTCCACGTCCACGCCGACATCCCGATTCTCGAGGGCGTGTCGCGCCGGCAGCTCGAGCAGGCGCTCGCGCCGTGGCTCGAATACCTCGACGCGGACAATCTCGCCGACGTGAAGAGCCTCGAGGCCGACGAGCCCGGCATCAAGTTCGACGAGAAGGAGCTCATGCTCTACGTCTGCTGGACGGGCGAGGTCGGGCGCAGCTTCCATCCCGCGCTCGAGCAGGCGCTCGAGAACGTCGGCCCCTATTGCTACGAGGCGGTCGAGGTCGAGCTCACCGTGTACCTCGACAACGGCGAGCAGGAATCGAAGCTCCTCTTTGCCGGCCCCACGGCGCATGCCATCCACGAGGCGCAACGGCGCTGCATGGTGGAGGATGTCGTCGCCATCCTCGGCCGGCAGTTCGGCAAGGCCGAGATCGCCCAGGTCACCTCGCTCGTCAACGAGCTCTTCGACCGCGATTGGAAGGAACGCGCCTCGCAGGAGAAGAAGCCCGAGCGCGCCTTCGAAACCTACACGCGGCCTTCGCGCAAGAACCTGCACTGAGTGGCCACCGGGCCTAAGTACCCGGGTTTCGATACGCTGGCGCTGCATGCGGGCCAGTCGCCGGACCCGGCGACCGGCAGCCGCGCGGTCCCGATCTACCAGACCACTTCCTACGTGTTCCGCGACACGGAGCACGCCGCGTCGCTCTTCAACATGGAGCGCGCCGGGCACGTCTACTCGCGCATCTCCAACCCGACGGTCGCGGTCCTCGAGGAACGCATCGCCGCCCTCGAGGGCGGCGTGGGAGCGATCGCCACGTCGTCCGGGCAGGCTGCGCTGCATCTCGCCGTGGCGACCCTCATGGGCGCGGGCTCGCACATCGTCGCCTCGACCTCGCTCTACGGCGGCTCCCACAACCTGCTCGGCTACACGCTGAAGCGGTTCGGGATCGATACGACTTTCATCGATCCCCGGAAGCTGGAAGACTGGAAAAAGTCCATCCGGCCGAACACCCGGCTTTTTTTCGGCGAGACGCTCGGAAACCCCGGCCTGGACGTGCTCGACATCCCGTCGGTCGCGGCAATCGCGCACGAGGCGAAGCTGCCGCTCCTCGTCGATTCGACGTTCACGACGCCGTACCTCATGAAGCCCTTCGAGCTCGGCGCGGACCTGCTCTACCACTCGGCGACCAAGTTCCTCGGCGGGCACGGCGTAGCGATCGGCGGCGTGCTCGTGGACTCCGGCCGCTTCGACTGGGAGGCCTCTGGCAGGTTCGAGACGCTCACGGCGCCCTACGAAGGCTTCCACGGCATGGATTTCGAGGAGGAGTCCGGCACGCGGGCGTTCCTCCTTCGCGCGCGCCGCGAGGGCGTGCGCGACTTCGGCGCGTGCATGGCGCCCATGACCGCGTTCCAGATCCTGCAGGGCGTCGAGACGCTGCACCTTCGCATTCCGCGCCATATCGAGAGCACGAGAAAAGTCCTGGGGTTCCTGGCCAATCATTCCCAGGTGGCTTCGATTGCCTATCCGGAGCTTCCCACGCACCCGGACCACGACCTTGCCAAGAAATTGCTGCCGAGGGGCTGCGGCGCGGTGTTCTCGTTCGACCTGAAGGGCGGGAGGAAGGCGGGGAAGGCCTTCATCGAGTCGCTGCGCGTGTTCTCGCACCTCGCGAACGTCGGCGACGCGAAATCGCTCGTCATCCATCCGGCCACCACGACGCACTACCGCATGAGCGACGACGACCTTCGCCGCTCGGGAATCGGCCCCGGCACCGTGCGTCTCTCCATCGGCCTGGAGGACGCCCAGGACCTCGTCGACGACCTCGAGCGCGCGCTCAAGGCGGCGTCGAAGGCCTGATGGATTTCGTTCTGGACAAGAAGAAGGCGTACGCCTACACCGCCGCGCACGAGATCGACCCCGCCAGGCGCACGATCGTGTTCGTGCACGGCGCCGGGCTCGACCATTCGTCCTTCGGCTTGCAAAGCCGCTACTTCGGCTATCACGGTTGGAACGTCCTTGCGGTGGATCTTCCCGGACACGGACGCTCCGAGGGACCGCCATTGCCCACCATCGGCGACATGGCGGGCTGGATCCTGCGGCTCCTGGAAAAGCTCGAGATCGCAAGATCCGGGCTCGTCGGCCATTCGATGGGCGCGCTCGTTTCGCTCGAGTGCGCGGCGCGCGCGCCCGATCGCGTGGAGAAGATGGCGTTGATCGGGATTGCGTATCCGATGAAGGTGGGCGAGGCGTTCATGGAGGCGGCCCGGCGGAACGACCCGGCCGCCTACGACATGGAAACCATCTGGGGCCACGCGGCGCAGGCGCCGCTCGGCGGCAATCCGAACCCCGGAATGTGGATGTACGGCGACACTTTCGCACGGCTCTCGCGCCTCGCGCCAGGCGTGCTCTACAACGATCTCAGGGCCTGCAATGACTACGCCGACGGCGAGCGTTCTGCGGCGGCGGTGCGCTGCCCCGTCCTCTTCGTGCTGGGCGAGCGCGACGTCATGACGCCTCCGCGGAGCGGCAAGTCCTTCCGGGAAAAATTCCCGGACGCGAAGCTTGCGAGCATCCTGCCCTCGGGCCACTCGCTCATGTCCGAGGCGCCGGACGCGACGCTCGACGCGTTAACGGCTTTCCTGGGCTAGCTCTTTACCCCATGGCGCGCGGGCGATGAAGGCGACCGTGAGCACTCCGTAGGCGACCATCGCCCCGGCGATGACGACGAAGATGCCGGCGAGCGACGCGGCGAGCGCGCCGCCCGCGACGACGATTGCGAGCCGCGCGGTCCCGGCAATGATCGGCCAGAGCACCTGCCCCGCGCCCTGCGAGGCGAAGTAGAGCGTGATGCCGGCGCCCAGGAATGGGAAGAAGAGCGCCACGAGCCGCAGGTAGAGCGTCCCGGCCGCGTGAACGGCCGCATCGTCGCTGAAGAGACCCACCCAGCCCTCCGGGAAGAGCGCCGCCGCGGCGCCGATGGCGAGGCTGATCGAAGCGGCGAGGACGGCGCCCGTCCAGGCGATCCGTTTTGCCCGCGCGACGCGGCCCGCGCCGATGTGCGTGCCGACGAGCACGACGAGCGCCTGGCCGACCGCGAAGACGAGCGGCACCTGCAGGAGCTCGAGCCGCAGCCCGACGCCGTAGCCCGCGAGCGCCGCGGTCCCGTAACGGCCGACGAAGCCGGTGAGGACGACCGCGGTCAGCACCGTCTGGAGGGAAGAGAGCATCGAAATCGCCCCCACGCGGAGGATGTCGCGGAAGAGCGCGCGCTCGAGTTTCCAGTCCCCGGCACGGGGACGAAGCGTGCTCGCGCGCCGGAAGACGAAGGCCCCCATGCACAGCGCCGCTAGCGTGAAGGTCGAAACGTAGGCGACGGCGGCACCGGCGATGCCGAGCTTGGGCAGCGGCCCGACTCCCAGGACGAGCGAGCCGGAGAGCGGTACATGGATGCAGGCCGCGCCGATCAACGCAACCGCGGGGACAACCATGTTCCCCGTGCCGCGGAGGACGCTCGAGAGCGTGTTCGCGATCCACACGGCGAGCGCCCCGGTGAAGACGATCGTCGAGTACGAAAGCGCCTGCGCGATCGTCGCCTCGTCGCCGCCGAGCAGCCGGAAGATCGCGCGCCCGAAGACGAGCACGAGCGCGGTGAAGGCGAGGCCCATGCCGCAGGCGATGACGAGCGCATGCACGACCAGTCGGCGTGCCGTACGCGCATCGCCGCGCCCGAGCGAGCGCGCGATGGCCGAGGAGACGCCGCCGCCCATCGCGCCCGCCGAAGTCATCTGCAACAGCATGAGGAGCGGGAAGACGAGCGCGACGCCGGCGAGCGGCTCGGTGCCGAGGCGCCCGACGAAATACGTATCGCCGACCGACACCATGGACTGGAAGAGCACGAGCAGGATCCCGGGCGCCGACAGGCGCAGGAGCGTGGGGACGATCGGCGCGGAAAGGAGCCGCTCGGTGTCGTTCTTCAAGGCTTCATCGGAAGAGCCCGAGCTGGCCGGACAGGTTCGGAGGCCGAAAGCGCGTGCAGTCCAGCGCCGGCGCGCGCCTTCCCGCGCCGTGGCCGTTCAGCCCGAAGCGCCGGCAGGCGATATCGAAGCGCTTCTCGATCAGCTCGGCGTAGTTGCCCGTGCCGGTCATGCGCGTGCCGAAGCGCGGATCGTTGTCGCGGCCCCCTCGCATCTGCTGGACGATGCTCATCACGTGCGCGGCCCGGTCGGGATAGTGCTCGGCGAGCCATTCCTTGAAGAGGTCCTTGAGCTCGTTCGGCAGGCGCATGATGACATAGGCCGCCTCGAGCGCCCCGGCCTTCGCCGCCTCTTCCAGCACGTGCTCCATCGTCCTGTCGTTTAGCGCCGGGATGAGCGCGGCGACCATGACGCCGCACGGAACGCCTGCGCTCGAAAGCGCCCTGAGGATGTCGACCCTGCGCTGCGGGCTGGCGGCCCTCGGCTCGAGCTTTCTCGCCAGCACCCGATCGAGCGTGCCGATCGAAATGAAGGCCTTGACCAGGTTTTTCGAGCTCAACTCCGTCAGCAAATCCAGATCTCTTTCGATCAGCGCCGACTTGGTGACCATCGTCACCGGATGCTCGCATTCGGCGAGCACCTCGAGGATCCGGCGCGTGATGCCGTACTTGCGCTCGATCGGCTGGTAGCAGTCAGTGTTGGCGCCGAGGGCGATCGGGCTCGCGGCATAGCCTGGCTTCGCGAGCGCCTCGCGCAGGAGCTCCGGCGCGTTCGTTTTGGCGAAGAGCTTCGTCTCGAAGTCGAGCCCGGGCGAGAGCTCGAGGTAGCTGTGGCTCGGCCGCGCGTAGCAGTAGATGCAGCCGTGCTCGCAGCCGCGATACGGGTTGATGGACTGGCTGAAGCCGACGTCCGGGGACTCGTTGTGCGACACGATCGAGCGCGCCTTCTCGATCGTGACGGAGGTCTTGAGCTCGCTTGCTTCGCGCTCCTCCGGCGTCCAGCCGTCGTCGAACGCTTCGCGCGCCACGCTCTCGAAACGCCCTTGCGCAAAGGAGCGTGCGCCGCGAAGATGCAGCTCGACCTTCGAATGGCGGCTCATCGCGGCATCCTACGCCACTACTGTATAAATGACCAGTACCACCCCGGATGGAAGCACCAAGCGCAACGTCGGCCTCCTCGCCGCGTGCCAGGCGATGCTCTTCACCAACAATTCGACGCTCATCGCGATCAACGGCCTCGCGGGTCTGTCGCTCGCGCCGCACAAGGCGCTCGCCACGCTGCCGATCACGTGCTGGGTGATCGGCGGCGCGATCGCCACGATGCCGGCCTCCCTCCACATGAACCGGGTCGGCCGCCAGCGCGGCCTCACGTCCGGGACGTTCTGGGGCATCGTCGGCGCGCTCATCTGCTCCGGGGCGATCTGGGCGCATAACTTCTGGGCGCTTTGCCTTGGGACGCTCGTCTGGGGCGTGTACAACGCCTACGGCCAGTACTACCGCTTCGCTGCCGCCGACACGGCGAGCGCGGACTTCAAGTCCACCGCTATCTCTCTCGTCCTCGCCGGCGGGCTCGTCGGCGGGATCCTCGGGCCGGGAACGAGCCGCCTCACGGTAGATCTCTTCCCGCAGCGCTTCCTCGGCGCCTATCTCGTCCTGATCGGCTTCGCGGTGGCGACGATGGTGCTCCTGCGCTTCATCCGCATCCCGCCGCCGCCCCGGGCCGACCAGGCGGGCAGCGGTCGGCCGCTCGCGCAGATCGCCGCGCAGCCCAAGTTCATCGTCGCCGGGCTTTGCGGCGCGATCGGCTACGGCGTCATGAACTTCCTCATGACCTCCACGCCGATCGCCATGCAAGCCTGCGGGCACGCCTACGGCGAGGCGGCGCTCGTCATCTCCTCGCACGTGATCGGCATGTTCGCGCCTTCGTTCCTCACCGGACCGCTCATCAAGCGCGTGGGCGTGCTGCCGGTGCTCCTCGCGGGCGCGCTCCTCAACCTCGTCACGATCGGCATCGCGCTCTCGGGGCTATCCGTCACGCACTTCTGGTGGTCGCTCGTCATCCTCGGCGTGGGCTGGAACTTCCTCTATATCGGCGGGACGACGCTCCTCACGGAAACCTATCGTCCCGAGGAACGCGCGAAGGCGCAGGGCGCGAACGACCAGGCGATCTTCGTCATGATGGCGATCTCGTCCTTCAGCTCCGGCGTCACCGTCACCGCGGCCGGCTGGGAGCGCGTGAACCTCTTCGCCCTGCCGCTCGTCGGGGCGGTCCTCGTCGCCATCGCCTGGTTCGCGCTTCACGAGCGCTCGCGCAAGGCCGCCATCGCCGCCTGATGGCCGCGTTCGTGAAATGCCCGCCGGCTCGGATCGGCCAGCGCCTCGAGGAAGTCGACACGCCCTCGCTCGTCCTCGACCTCGACGCGTTCGAACGGAACCTCGCCGCAATGAAGCGGGCGGTCGACGGGCGCAAGGTGCGCGTACGGCCGCACGCGAAGACGCACAAGTCGGTCGACATCGCGCGCCGCCAGATTGCCGATGGCGCGATCGGCGTCTGCTGCCAGAAGGTCTCAGAAGCCGAGGCGCTCGCCGAGGGCGGCATCGCCGACCTCCTCGTCAGCAACGAGGTGGTCGGCGCGCCCAAGCTCGAGCGGCTCGCCGCGCTTTCCAAACGCGTGAAGCTCGGCGTATGCGTCGACAACCCGGAGAACTTGCGCCAGCTGGCGGCGCTCGGCTGCGAGCTCGATGTGTACATCGAAATCGAGGTCGGCATGGGCCGCTGCGGCATCGCCGCCGGCGAGCCCGCGGTGGCGCTCGCGCGCGAGATCGCGCGCTCGACGAAGCTGCGCTTCGCGGGCCTGCAGGCCTACCACGGGCGCGCGCAGCACCTGCGGACCATGGAAGAGCGGCGGAGCGTCATCGCCTCCGCCGCGGAGAAAGTCCGGCAAACGAAGGCGCTCCTCGCGAAGGAAGGAATCGCCTGTCCGATCGTAACCGGAGCGGGCAGCGGCACCTTCATGTTCGAGGTGGACTCCGGCGCCTGGGACGAAATCCAGCCGGGGTCGTATGTGTTCATGGACGTGGACTACGGAAAGAACGAGTGGGCCGCGCCGCTGCCGCGCTTCGAGCATGCGCTCTTCGTGCTCGCCACCGTCATGAGCCGCCCGAAGCCCGAGGCGGCGATCGTCGACGCCGGCCTCAAGGCCTCGAGCGTGGACTCAGGGATGCCCGGCGTATGGCAGCGTGCCGGTCTCACTTACGCCAAGGCCTCCGACGAGCACGGCTTTGTGTCGGTCGCCGCCGGCGAGCGCGTGGCGCTCGGCGAGAAGCTCCTCCTGGTGCCGGGACACTGCGATCCCACAGTCAACCTGTACGACCAGTATGTCTGCGTGCGCGGCGGGAAAGTCGAGGCGCTCTGGCCGGTGAGCGCCCGGGGAGCGCTTTACTGAAGGACTCGCGCTATGGGTGGGTGGTCGTCCTCGCGGCGTTCACCTTCATGTTCGTCGGCTTCGGCGCCGCGTATTCCTTCGCCGCGTTCTTTCGCGCCTTCCAGGCCGAATTCGGCGCGCCCCGCGGCGACGTGGCGCTGGTCTTCTCCGTGGCGGGCTTCCTCTGGTTCCTCTTCGGCGCGCCGGGCGGCGTGCTCGCCGACCGCTTCGGGCCGAAGCGGGTGACGGCGGCCGGCGTCGCCTGCCTCGTCGCGGCGCTCTGGCTCGCGAGCCGCGCGCAGTCCGTCGGCATGCTCTATGCCACGTACAGCATCGGCATCGGCATTGGCGTGGGGCTCGTGTACGTGCCTTCGGTCGGCGCCGTGCAGCCGTGGTTCGATCGGTACCGCGCGGCCGCCTCCGGGATTGCCATCGCCGGGATTGGAGCCGGGAACTTCTTCGTCCCGCTTCTCGCCGCGTGGTGGATCGAGCGCTACGGGTGGCGGGGCGCCTACCTCGCGCTCACCGTATTCGTCCTTGTTCTCGGCGTGGCGGCGGTGATCGCCATCCGCCCGCGCACGGTGCTGAAGAAAGGCGAGGCGCTCCCCGGCGTGCCGCTGCGGCAGGCGATGCGTACGCGCGCCTTCGCGCTCCTCTATGCCTCGCTCGTGCTGGGGTGCACGGGCGTCTTCATCCCGATGGTGCATCTCGGCCCGTACGCACAGGACCTCGGATATTCCGAGGCGCAGGGCGTGGCGCTGGTGAGCTTCGTCGGCCTGGGGAGCCTCGTCGGGCGCTTCACGATCGGCCCCTTCGCGGACAGGCTCGGCCGGCGCTCGTCCCTCGGCTGGATGTACGCGGGCCTAGGCGTCATGCTCCTCGTCTGGTACGGCGCCACGTCTTACTGGCTGCTCGTGATCTTCGCGATCGTCTTCGGCCTGTGCTACGGCGGCTTCGTCGCCCTCTTTCCCACGCTCGTCATGGATCTGTATGGCGTGCGCTCCGTCTCCGGCATCATCGGCTCCCTCTACACGGGGGCAGGCATCGGCACGCTTGCCGGCCCCTGGCTCGCCGGGGTCGCTTACGACGCGTTCGGCACCTACAAGCTGCCGATCCTCGCGAGCGCCGCGCTCGCCTTCCTCGCCGCCGGCTGCATCGCCGGCGTCGGCCCGCGTGAAGAAGAAGCCGCCCGCGATCGCGGTTAGTGACTCGCGCGGCGTGCGCACCCTGCACGTCGGCGGCGAGGCGATCCAGAGCTCGATGCGCCTCGACGACCCGTTCGCGCTCGCACTCGACTACACGCGCGCGATGATGGCGTTCCTGCTCTTCCACCCCGAGCCGCGCCGCGCGCTGATGCTCGGGTTGGGCGGCGGCTCGCTGCCGAAGTATTTCTACAAGCATCTTAGGAAGACGAGCATCAAGGTCGTCGAGCTCGATCCGCGCGTGCTCGCGGTCTGCCGCGCGCAGTTCGGCCTGCCCGCGGACGATGCGCGGCTCGAGGTCGAGATCGGCGACGGCGCCCAGGCCCTATCGCCCGAATGCTGCGACGTGCTCGTCGTCGACGCGTACCAGGACGAGGAACACGTGCAGGAGCTGGCGAGCCAGGCGTTCTACGATGCGGCGTTCCTCGCGCTCGCCTCGCCCGGGGTGATGGTGGTCAATTTCATGGACGACGACCGCCTCTTCGACACGTACCTGCGCCGCATCGAGGCATCGTTCGGCGGCGCCGCGGCGGCGATGAAGGCGCTGTACGACCCGAACATCGCCGTCTTCGCGCTGAAGGGCCTGCCTTCGCGCATGGCGTGGGAAGACCTCCGCCTGCGCGCCGCGCGCCTGGAATCGCTGCTCGGCTTGCCGTTCACGCGCTACCTCTCGCGCTTGCGCGGCATGAATCCTTGCACCTCGACGGAGCTGATCCTGCAGCCGGACCCGGCGCCGGGCCCGCGGCGAGACGCGGCGCGCTAGAGCGCCTTCTCGCGCATCGTCACGAATTCTTCCGCGGCGGTCGGATGGATGCCGATCGTCGCGTCGAACTGCGCCTTCGTGGCGCCGAGCTTCACGGCGATGGCGATGCCCTGGATCACCTCGCCGGCATCCGGCCCGATCATGTGCGCGCCGACCACGCGCTGGCTCGCGCGGTCGACGACGAGCTTCAGGAACGTGCGCTCGTGCTTGTCGGTGAGCGTGAGCTTGAGGGCGCGGAAAGAGCTCTTGTAGAGGTCGATCGCGCCGTAGCGCTCGCGCGCCTTCTCCTCGGAGAGGCCCACGGTGGCGATGTTGGGATTGGCGAAGACCGCCGTGGGCACGTTCTCGTGGTCGGCCGGCGTCGGCTCGCCACGAAAGAGCGTGCGCGCGAGCCACATCGCTTCCGCGGTCGCCACGGGCGTGAGGTTGAGGCGGTTCGTCACGTCGCCGATCGCGTGGATCGACTCCACGCTCGAGGTCGAGAGCCGGTCGACGACCACTGCGCCGTCGGGACCGAGCTGCACGCCGGCCGTCTCCAGGCCGAGGCCCGCGGTGTTGGGCCGGCGCCCCGTCGCGAAGAGCACGAGGTCCGTCTCCTGGCGCGAGCCGTCGCTGTACGCGACCTCCAGCGCGCCGTCGGCGCGCCTGGCGATCGCGGCGGGCTCGCCGCCGAAGTGGATGGCGAGCCCCTTCGCTTTCATTTCCTCGGCGATGCGATCCCCGATCTCGGCGTCGAAGCCGCGCAGCAGGCGCTTGCCTCGGTACGAGAGGGTGGTCTTCACGCCCAGGCCGTGGAGGATCGAGGCGAACTCGAGCGCGATATAGCCGCCGCCCACGACGAGCGCGCGGCGCGGCAGCGCCTCCAGGTGGAAGGCTTCGTTCGACGTGATGGCGAGCTCGCGCCCTGGGATCGCCGGAATGACCGGCCACGATCCGGTGGCGACGAGGATGTGCCTCGCCTTTACGGTCTTGCCATTGATGGACACTTCGTGCGGCCCGAGCACGGTGGCTCGCCCGCGCAGGATCTCGACGCCGGCGAGCGCGAGCACGCGCTCGTACACGCCGTTCAGCCGCAGGATTTCCCGGTCCTTGTTCGCGAGCAGCGTCTTCCAGTCGAACACCGGCTCCCCCACCGTCCAGCCGAAGCCCTTGGCGATCTCGAAGTCCTCGCGAAAGTGCGCCGCATACGAGAAGAGCTTCTTCGGGATGCAGCCGACGTTGACGCAGGTGCCGCCGAACCGGCCGCTTTCGGCGATCGCGGCGCTCGCGCCGTAGGCCGCGGCAAAGCGGCTGGCGCGCACGCCGCCGGAGCCGCCTCCTATGGTGAAGAGGTCGTAGTCGTAGGCCAGCTTGCCGCCCCTCGGGAAGGGGCTACTTCAGGTTGGGAAGATTCAGCTCCACCAGCTCGAGCTGCGCGGCGAGGCTCTTGTGGTCGGGCTTGTCCATGAGCCACTTGAGCGCGCTCTTCACCTTGCCCTCGATTTGCGCGCGCGGCATGCCCTCGATGCCCTGGAACATGGAGGCGAGCTCGCCGAGGTTCGCCGATTGCGCCGCATTGCGCACGGCCGCGAGGCGCTGCTCGATCGCGGCGCGATCGAGGTTGGTGACGAGCTTCATGGTCTTTTCGTGCGACATAGGCCCCTCCGCGCTCACCGTTCCCGGGGCGGCAATTGTACCAGCGCGAATCGCTCGCCCTCGATTCTTACGCTGCGCTCGGCGACGAGCTTTTCGAGGTGCGCGGCGAGCGAGCGCGCGGCCCAGCGGTGCATGCGCTCGGGCACGTCGTCGTACACCTTCGGCAGCAGGGCTTCGGGTGTCGCCGGGCCGAGCGCCTCGAGGGCGGCCTTCACCTTGGCTTCGCGCCCGAGGCGATGCGCGAGCAGGCGCCGGATCTCCTTGTGCGGCGCGCCGATCAGGTAGCCGTGGCCCGGCGCGAGGATGGCGAGGTCTTCCTTCAGCAGCGCTTCCAGCGAGGCGAGGTACGCGCGCATGTCGCCATCGGGCGGGTTGATCACCACGGTCGAGCCCTGCATGACGTGGTCGCCCGTGAAGAGCATGCGCGTCTGCTCGAGCAGGTAGCAGAGATGGTTCGATGCGTGGCCCGGCGTGTGGATCGCGCGCAGCGTGCAGCCCTCGCCGACCTCGATGCGCTGGCCGTTCTCGACGACGAAGTTCGGCTTGAACGTCGCGTCCTGGCCTTCGGGCGCCGGCCGGCCCAGCACCTGCGCGCCGGTCGCTTCCCTGAGCGCGGCCGCGGCGGGCGAATGGTCGAGGTGCGTATGGGTGCACAGGATCCAGCGGATCCTGCCTTTCCCTGCCTCAAGGATTTTTTCGATGTGCGAATCGATGGCCGGGCCGGGATCGATCACGGCGAGCGCGTCCTCGCCGACGAGGTACGTATTCGTGCCCGGCCCGGTCATGGCGCCGGGATTGGGCGCGATGATTCGCACGACGAAGCGGTCCAAGCGCTTGGGTACGCCCGGCAGGAGCTCGTAGCTCGTCGTGCCGGTCTCTTCCGGATCGCTCCAGTGGATCTCGAAGTACTGCGGATCGGCGCGGCGGAAGATCCTCTCGCCGTCCTTGCCGACGGCGCGGCAGGCCCGGTTCGTTTCGATCTCCTTCAAATGCAGGCAAAAGGAAATTGCCGCGGCGCAATTGTCGAAGCGCGCGAGCTCCTTCAGTGTCTGCTGCGTGGCGAAGACGAGCTCGATCTCGCCGCGCGCGCCGCGCTCGAGCGCGTCGCGCGGGCGCACCCACATCTGGTGCACCGCTTCGGCCGCGTCGTGCGAGCCTTCCTGCCCTTCCGGCGCGAGCGCGACGAAAAAGCGCGCGTCGAAGCGCCGCGCGCGGCCCGGCGCCGTGATCCAGTGGCCGTAGTAGGCGAGCTTGTCCGCCGGGATGAAGAGGTCTTCGGCCTCGAGAAGCTCAAGGAACGGCTTGGTCCTGTACGAATGAAGCCTGTCCGCCCTGGAATAAGCGATCAGGCTTTCCCTTTTGTCGTTCAAAAGCAGAATTCCCGATTCCTCGAAGCATTCGCGGATGGCGGCGACGTAATAAGCGAGCCCGCCGGAAGCGAGGTTGAGCCGTGCGCTGGCTTTTTCGTCGGTGAGGCCGAGGACGCGCGTGGCAATGCGCGGATCGGAATCCTGCGGCTCTAGTGCGCCGCCGGGGAACACGTAGGCGCCGCCGAGGAACGCGGCGTTGAGGTTGCGCTGGATCATCAGCACCTCGGGCCCTTGCGCGCCCTCGCGAAGGAGGATCAGCGTCGCCGCCGGGCGCGGCACCATCGCGGGTGTTGCGGCCATCCTTGCGGCTAGGCCGTCCTGCCGGCCCGGTCCTTGTCGTTCTGCGCCTTGATCATCGCCCGCGCCTTTTCCCAGTCGGCGTCGCTCATCTTGTCGAGCTGGAGGAAGTAGCCGCCGGAACCCGTGGCGAGGTAGCCGCCGCCGTCGATGGCGATCGTCTCGCCGGTGAGCCACTCGCAGCCGTCGGCCATGAGGAAGGTGGCGAGGTTCTGCAGCTCCTCCATGCGCCCGACGCGCCGCATCGGGTTCATGTGCGTCGTGTCCTCGAAGCCGCCGCTGCCGGGCCGCAGGCGCTTGGTGGCGCCCTCCGTGGGAAACGGCCCGGGCGCGATCGCGTTCAGCCGGATGCCGAATCGGCCCCACTCGACGGCGAGCGATTTCGTCATCACGTGCAGCCCGGCCTTGGACATCGCCGAAGGAACGACGTACGGCGAGCCGGTATGGACCCAAGTGACGAGGATCGAGACCACTGAACCCTTGTGCTTGCCGGCGATCCAGCGTTTCCCAACCGCCTGCGTCACGTAGAACGTGCCGTGGAAGACGATGTTCGCGATCGCGTTGAAGCCGTTCGCCGTGAGATCCTTGGTCGGGCTGATGAAGTTGCCCGCCGCGTTGTTCACGAGCCCGGTGAGCGGGCCCGCCTCGTCCCAGATCCGCTGCACCATCGCGTCGACTGCCGCGGCGTCGCGGATGTCCACCGCATGGGTGTTGACCTTGCCCTTGTACTTCGAGAAGAGCTCCTTTGCCGTCGAGTCGAGGACGGCGCCCCGGCGTCCGGCGATCCAGAGCTCGGCGCCGAGCTCGAGGTACCTGGCGGCGATTTCCTTGCCCAGGCCCGTGCCGCCGCCGGTGACGAGGATGCGCTTACCCTTGAGCAGCCCTTCCTTGAACATGCGCGCTCCCGAAGTGAGAGCGCATTCTAAGCGACGCGAGGAGCGATAGCCCGATCGCGCCCGCAAGCAGCGGCGCGCCGAGGCTAGACCAATGCCGCTTCCGGCGGTGCGTAGGACGCGACGCCGTTGCCGAACGACCAGTTCTCCTTCGCCACTTCCACCAGGTTCACCCACACGTCCTCGCGCCTGAGCCCGAGCGCGGCGAGGTTGTCGGCGATGCGCCGGAAAAGCGCGCGCTTCTTCTCGAGCGAGCGTCCGGCGCTGATCGTGATCTGGACGATGACGAGATCCTGGCTCCTCGAGATTCCCAGGTATTCCGGGTCGTAGACGAAGTCCTGCGGCTCGTGCTCCGTGAGGAGCTGGAAGCGGTCGGCCGCCGGCACCTGGATCGTGTCGACGAGCGCCTGGTGGATCGCGTCGCCGATCCGTCGGCGCAGCTCCGCGGGCCTACCCTTGGCGAGCGAGACGCGTACGAGCGGCATGGCGGGGCTCCTGGTGGCCGAAGAGGTGTTGCACCGAGCGGGAAAAGAAGCGCGCGATTGCCCGGGAGCGCTCGCGCCCCGCGCCGGCGAGGACGCCGTTGCGGAAGGCTTCGTCGTGGAGGTATCGGTGGTAGAGCGCGTTCATGGCGCCTCCTTTCAGGCGAACGACACGGCGGCTTCGCCGCCAAGTGCATTGATGATCGCGAGGCCGCCCTGGCGCAGGCGGTAGCAGGCGCCCCGCTCGAGCACGATGTCGCGGTTCTGGTTCTCTTCCGTGATCCAGACCGAGCCTTCGACGGCGCAGACCGTGCTCCCGGCCGCGTCGCGGACCTTGAGCGTCTGGTTGGGCGCCAGCCTCAGGGCGCCGAGTTTCCTGTTGTCGCTTCCCAGTTCGATGCGCATCGCGTGGCTCCTTGCGTTTGACATGCGCAGGATGCATGCTTGCGGCTATGCGCTCAAACGATAAATACGCAGGGGTTGCATGAGGAAAATGCATGCAATGCCGCCCCTGGACCTGCTCGTCGGCTTCGAGGCGGCCGCGCGACACCTTTCGTTCACGAAGGCGGGGGACGAGCTCGCGCTCACGCAGTCGGCCGTGAGCCGCCAGATCAAGGACCTCGAGGACGGGCTCGGCGTGGCCCTTTTCGAGCGTCGGCACCGCGCGCTCGTCCTCACCGAGGCGGGGCAGCAGTTCTACGCTTCCGCCGCGCAGGTTCTTGCCACGATGCGCTCGGCCACCGAGCGGGTGCGCGCGCACGCCGGGAGAAAGCGGCCGCTCTCCGTCACGACGACGCATTCTTTCGCTGCGCTCTGGCTCATCCCGCGCCTTGCCGGCTTCACGCGCGAGCACCCCGGCGTGGACGTGCGCATCACCGCCGACACGCGCGTGCAGGACCTCGAGCGCGACGGGCTCGACGTGGCGATCCGCCACGGCCCGGCCTCGCTCGCCGGCCCGAACGCCGTCCGGCTCATGGGCGAGCGGGTCTTTCCCGTCTGCAGCCCCAAGCTCCTCAAGAAGCTCCCGCTCGAGAAGCCTGCGGACCTCGCGCGCCACATCCTCCTCCAGTACGACGACCCGGACGTCCGCCACCCGTGGCTGCACTGGAAGACCTGGCTCGAAGTGGAGCGCATCGCCGACCTGAAGCCCGCCGGCACGCTCGCGTTCTCAGGCTACGAGCAGATCATCCCCGCCGCGATCGCGGGCCACGGCGTCGCCCTCGGTCGCTCGCCACTCGTGAAGGACCTGATCGCCGACGGCGAGCTCGTCGCGCCCTTCAAATCGAGCGCCGATCCCGCGCGCGCCTACTTTGCGATCGTCTCCAAAGCCGCCGAAGGGCGGCCGGAGGTGGCCGATTTCGTCGCCTGGCTAAAGCACGAGGCCGCGCGGAAGTAATCTCTCTTGCCATGCCGATGGCCAATCGAACCGTCGATCGCGCTCTCGTGTTGCTTGGTGCTACAGCCATCGTCGGGCCGGTGCTGCTGGTGCTCGTGACGGCGGTCTACGTCGGGCGCCCTTCGCCGTTCTTGCTGATCCCTGCGTTCATCCTGGTCGCGTTGATCCTGTGGAGCGACGTCCGCCTTGTGGTGCGCCAGCGATGGATCGTCGCCGCTTTCGCTCTCGTGTCGCAGCTCGGTCTCGGCGTGTTCCTGGGCACTTTCATCGGCTCGCCGCTTGCCGCATCGGCCCCGCTCGCCGATTCGTTGCCGCCGGCTTCGCCGCCCGCCGGCATGGCCATCTACGTCTTGCCTACGGGCGTCAACCATCGCACGGCCGCGTTTGCTTACCGTGGCGGATCGCCGACGGAGCGATGGGAGTCGGTCCTGAACGCGGTGCTCGTGCGGCATCCGAAAGGCGACCTGCTGATCGACGCCGGCCTCGGGAAGACGATCGACTCGCAGTTGAAGCGCATGCCGTTCACGTTTCGGCTCGCAACGGCCCTCGCGCCCGGCCGCACGGCGGCCGAGCAGCTGGAGGCAGCGGGCTACGATCTCAGCCGACTGCGTTTCATCCTGCTCACTCATGCGCACTGGGATCATGTGAGCGGAGCACCCGATCTCGCCGGCATTCCGGTCCTCGTCACTGCGCCGGAGCGGCGCTTCATATCGGAAGGGGGCTGGCTGACCGTTTCAGCGCGCGACATCGAGCCCTCGAGGTTGCGCGAGTACGCCTTCGAGGGCGGGCGGTATCTCGGCTTCGAGCATTCGCATGATTTCTACGGGGATGGCTCCGTCGTCGCGGTGCCGGCGCCGGGACACACGCCCGGATCAGTGATCGTGTTCGTCAACTTGCGGGAAAAGCGCTACGCATTCGTGGGCGATCTCGTCTGGCAGCGCCAGGCGCTCGTCGAGCGGGCGGAACGGCCCTGGTTCGTGAAGAGGCAGCTCGATCTCGACCCGGTCGCCCTGCAGGGATCCCTGCTGCGAATGAATGCCGTTGCGATGCGCTTTCCCGAGATCCAGATCGTTCCTTCGCACGACCCGCGGGGCTACGACGGAATCCCGGAGCGGCCCGCCCGCTAGTAGACCACCTCGACCGCCACGCTGAACACATATCCTGCGCCGCGCTCCGTTCGGATGTAACGCGGCTCCGCAGGGTCGCGCTCGAGCTTGCGGCGAAGGCGCAGGATCTGCACGTCGATCGAGCGGTTGTAGACCTCGTCGTTGTGCAGGCGGGAGAGATCGAGCAGCTGGTCGCGCGAGAGGATGCGGCCCGGAGCGCCAAGGAGAACCACGAGCAGGCTGAACTCGCCGTTCGTGAGCGGAACGCTCTTGCCTTCGCGGTCCGAGAGGCGGCGCAGGTTGAGGTTGAGCTCCCACCCGTCGAAGCGGTAGGCCCGGATGCCGTCGGGCTTGCCTTGGCGGACTTCGGCGCGGCGCCGGCGCAGGATCGTGCGGATCCGGGCCAGGAGCTCGCGGGGGCTGAAGGGCTTGGTCAGGTAGTCGTCCGCGCCGAGCTCGAGGCCCATCACGCGGTCCGCTTCCTCGACGCGGCCCGTGAGCATGACGATCGGGATTTCCGAGTCGTCGCGCATGCGGCGGGCGATTGCCATGCCGTCCTCGCCGCGCAAGCCGAGGTCGAGGACTACGAGGTCGACGACGCTGTCGGCGAGCACCTTGCGCATCGCTTCCCCGTCGGGAACGGCGCTCACGCGCAATTCGTTCTTGCCGAGATACTCGGTGACGAGCTCGCGGATGGTCGGGTCGTCGTCTACGACCAGCACATGAGCCTGCGGGGCCGGCGAAGAAAGCTGGGCGGGGGGGCTCACGAGCGCAGCGCGCTGTTGCATGGCGGTCGCACTCTAGGCGGCGAGCCATGGCGCCTGTTACGGTTGTAATCCGGTGGCATCACGCATGTAAATTACAGGCAATCGCGCCCCCTTGGAATGGGAGCCATGGCAAGCGTCGCCGGCAAGGAAACTTATCCGATCTCCAGCCCCGCCACGGGAGCACGCAAGGAAGTGCTCGTCGTCGATGACGACCGCATCCTGCGAGAGCTCGTTGGCGACTGGCTCGAGGCGGCCGGTTACGAGGTCCGCAAGGTCGAGGATTGCCAGGCCGCGCGCAAGGCGGTCTGCGAGCGCGTGCCGGCCTTGATCGTCTCCGACATGTTCATGCCTGGAACCTGCGGCGCGGCTGCGATCGGGGAGCTCAAGCGCTACGCGCCCTCGACTGCGCTCATCGCGGTTTCGGGCAATTTCAAATCGGGCAGCGGCATGACGGGCGACGAGGCGATCGCCGCGGGCGCGGCCCGGGCGCTCGCGAAGCCGGTCAAGCGAACCGAGCTCCTTCGCGCGGTCGCCGAGCTGATTGGCGCGCCCCGCTAGCCCATCGTTCCGCGCGCGGCTTCGCTTCGCGCTCGAGCGGCTGTCGCTCGTCCGGCTGCTCGTCGCCCTGGGGGCGCTCCTGGTCGCCATCAACGTCGGCTCGGCGATCTGGGACATCCGCGCAGCACGCGAGCGGGCGCTGAACGACGTGCAGCGCGACGTATCGAACATCACGAGCCTTCTCCTCGAGCAGACCGCCGGGGCGCTCGACGCCGTGGACCTCATCCTGCGCGACCTGCAGCGCATGGGCACCGCGGATCAGATCATGCTCGCGGCCCCGCGCTTGCGCGACGAGCTCGCCCACGTCCCGCAGGTCGCGGCCGTGCTCGTCTTCGACCGCGATGGCCGGGTGGTGGCGCGCACGAACGAAACACCCAACCTGGATGCCGCCGAGGAGCGGCCGTACGTCGAAGCGCACCACGGGAAGGACATCGGGCTCTACGTCAGCGAGCCCTACCTCGGCGGACCCGGCCGCCGATCGTGGCGTTTCGTGCTTTCCCGGCGCCTCACCGCACCCGGAGGCGGGTTCGCCGGCGTCGTGGCTGCCGTAGTGGAGGTCGACCGGTATGAGCGCCTCTATCGAAGCATCGACCTGGGCGAGGGCGGCTTCATTACGCTGCTCAACGAGGCGGGGACCGTGATCACGCGAGTACCCGACCCGATGGCGCTCAAAGGCCGCAAGCTTCCGCTTAGCGAGGCCTTCCAGGCCGCACGGTCGGCTGGGCGCTACGACGGACGCGTGGTCGCGCCCATCACCAGCCAACCGGTCATCGTCTCGACGGCCGCGGTACGCGGCTTCCCGCTCTTTGTGGTCAGCGGAAAGACCGAGCGCGCCGCCGTGCATGCGTGGATGCGGGAGATGCGCTTTACCGCGGAGCGCACGCTCATCACATCGCTGGTCATGATCGGGATCGTCGCGCTTGCCGCCTGGGGCCTCAGGCGGCGGGAGCGCGCGCTCGAGGAAAGCGAAAAGCGTTTCCGCGCGATGATCGAGCGAAGCAGCGACGCCATCGTGCTGAACAACCAGGAGGCCGGTGGCATGCTCTACGTAAGTCCAGCCTTCGAGCGATTGACGGGATATTCCGCGAGCGAAGTGCTCGGCCGCTCCCTGGTCGACCTCGTCCACCCCGACCACGTCGGGCGCGCCGTGAAGGTGCGCACCGAGGTACTTGCGACGGCCGGCAAGACGCTCGCCGCCGAGTTCCTGCTGCGCCAGCGCGACGGGTCGTACCGCTGGGTCGAGAGCAACGTCACCAACCTGCTGCACGAGCCGTCGGTTCGCGCCACCGTGGTCAACCTGCGCGACATCACCGAGCGCAAGGAAGCCGAAGCGGAGCAGGCGCGGCTCGAGAATCGGCTTCGCCAGGCCGCGAAGATGGAGGCGGTCGGGCGCCTGGCCGGCGGCATCGCGCATGACTTCAACAATATCCTGGGGGGGATCCTCGGGTATGCGGAGATGCTGGTCGAAAGCGCGCCGGCCGGCGGCGCGGAGCACCGCTACGCGAAGAACGTGCTTGCCGCTGCGGAGCGGGCCTCCGCCCTCGTGGAGCAG
>JAFAGU010000361.1 GCA_019237595.1 Betaproteobacteria bacterium
GGCAGCAAGGCCGTGCGATAGCGCTTGGCGAGCTGCGTGTAGGCGGCCTCGAACTCCTGCGTGTATTCCGGGCCGTAGTTGGGCGGTATGCGCATGCCGACGAGGAGCACGCGCGCGCCGGATTTCTGCGCCTTCTCGATCATCGCCGCGAGGTTCGCACGCATCTGAGGGAGCGGAAGCCCGCGCAGGCCGTCGTTGCCGCCGAGCTCGAGGACGAGCACCGCGGGCCGGTGCTGCGCAAGCGCCCGCGGCAGCCGCGCGAGGCCGCCGGCGGTCGTCTCGCCCGAAAGGCTCGCGTTCGCGACGCTATAATCCGGACGCTCGCGCCGGATCCGCTCCGCCAGCAGGGCGACCCACCCGCGCAATTGCGCCACCCCATAGGACGCCGAAAGGCTGTCGCCGAACACCAGGATGGATTTCTCCGCGCACCAGGCGAGCGCCGGCATCCCGAGCAGCAGGACTAGCACGACGGTTCTCGCGGCGCGGGGCATCGGCAAGGTGGTGAAGAGCGGCGAGTCGGAGCTCGTCATTCTCCGCGACATCGGGCTCGAAATCACGCGCGGCGAGGCGCTTGCAGTGACAGGCGCCTCCGGCTCGGGCAAGTCGACGCTGCTCGCGATCCTCGCCGGCCTCGACACGCCCACGAGCGGCAGCGTGGAAATCGACGGCACGGACCTCTTCTCGCTCGACGAGGACGCGCGCGCGGCGCTGCGGGGGCGCCTCCTCGGCTTCGTCTTCCAGTCCTTCCAGCTCCTTCCCGCGCTCACGGCGCTCGAGAACGTGATGCTGCCCCTCGAGCTCGCGGACCATCCCGCGCCCGAGGCGCCGGCGCGCGAGACGCTCGCGCGCGTGGGCCTAGCGGAACGGCTGCAGCACTATCCGCGGCACCTCTCCGGCGGGGAGCAGCAACGCGTCGCGCTCGCGCGGGCGTTCGTCGCGCGGCCGAGCCTGCTCTTCGCCGACGAGCCGACGGGAAGCCTCGATGCGCAATCGGGCCAGGCGGTGATCGAGCTTCTCTTCGGCATGAACCGCGAGGCCGGGACGACGCTCGTCCTCGTCACGCACGACGAGGCGCTCGCAAGCCGCTGCTCGCGCGCCATCCGCCTCGTCGGCGGCAGGCTCGCCCGATGAGGCTGGCCTTTCGGATGCTCGCGCGCGACTGGCGCGCGGGCGAGCTGGGCGTGCTCGCCGCCGCGCTCGTCATCGCAGTGGCCAGCGTCACGAGCGTCGGATTCTTCGCCGATCGCGTGGGACGCGCGCTTGCTCGCGACGCGGGGATCCTGGGCGCGGACCTCGTGCTCGTGTCCGACCATCCCTTCGACCCGGCCTTCGCCGGCGCGCTTCGCGCCGAAGGCCTCGACCAGGCTTCCGCGGTCGCGTTCGTCAGCATGGCGAGGTCGGGCGAGCTCGCGCAGCTCGCCGGCGTGAAGGCCGTGACGCCGAACTATCCGCTGCGCGGCCGGTTGCGCATCGCGGCCGCGCCCGGAGCGGCGGATTCGCCGGCTCCGCCCGGGCCGCCGAGAGGCAAGGTGTGGATGGAGGAGCGGCTCGTGTCCGCGCTCGGCGCGCCGGTCGGTGGGCGCATCAAGCTCGGGCACGTCGAGCTCATCGTCGATGCGGTCCTCACGCTCGAGCCCGAGCGCACGGCGAGCTTCTTCAACGTCGCGCCGCGCCTCTTCATGAACGCGGAGGACGTCGAGGCGACCGGGCTCATCCAGACGGGGAGCCGCGTCTCGTACTATCTCTACGCCGCCGGAGCGCAGGAGCGTATCGCCGCCGCCGAGAAGCGCCTGAAGCCGCTGCTCGGCAGGGGACAGCGCCTGGAAACGCTGGAGACCGGCCGCCCGGAGATCCGCGCCGGCATCGAGCGCGCCCAGCGATTCCTGGGCCTCACCGCGCTGCTCGCGGCGGTGCTCGCCGGGGTCGCGATCGCCCTCGCTTCACGGCGCTTCGTCGAGCGGCACCTCGACGGCTGCGCGGTGATGCGCTGCTTCGGCGCGACGCAGGGCCGGCTCGTCGCGGTGCATGCGCTCGAGTTCCTCTTCCTGGGCCTCGCGGCCTGCACCTGCGGCGCGCTCGCCGGCTTCGCCGCGCAGGCCGGGATCGGCGCGGCGCTCGGCGACCTCGTGCGCGCCGAGCTTCCGCCGCCCGGGCCGCTGCCTGCCGTGCAGGGGTTCCTCGTCGGCCTGGTGCTGCTCCTCGGCTTCGCGGTGCCGCCGCTCCTGCGGCTCAAGAACGTGCCGGCGTTGCGCGTGCTGCGCCGGGAATCGAGTCCCCAGCCTGCGGCCGTCGCAACCTACGTCGCGGGCTTCGTCGCGCTGGCAGCGCTTCTCGTCTGGCAGGCCGGCGACGTGCGCATGGGTGCCTACGTCGTCGGCGGATTTGCCGCCGCGCTGCTCGCCTATTTCGCGCTCGCATGGGCGGCGATCCGCGCGCTCGCCAGCCGGGCAATGGCGCGCGCCGCGCCGCTTTCGCTGCGCATCGGGCTCGCGAGCCTGCGGCGCCACGCTTCCGGGAATGCGATCCAGGCTGCGTGCCTCGCGCTCGGGCTCACTTCGCTCCTCCTCCTCACCTTCACGCGCAACGACCTCGTGGACGCGTGGCGCCGCAGCGCGCCGCCGGACGCGCCCAATCGCTTCCTCCTCGGCGTCCAGCCGGACCAGGTGGAACAGGTCAAGGCCTTTTTCGCCGAGAAGCGCATCCCCGTGCCGGAGCTCGATCCGATGGTGCGCGGGCGCGTCGTCTCGCTTAACGGGCGGCCGGTCAGCGAGGCGGATTACTCCGAAGACCGGGCGCGGCGACTGATCGAGCGGGAGTTCAACCTCTCCTACAGGGACTCGCCGCCGGCCCACAACCAGATTTCCGCGGGCCGCTGGTTCTCGCTGGGTTCGCGGGAGATCTCGGTCGAGGAG
>JAFAGU010000328.1 GCA_019237595.1 Betaproteobacteria bacterium
CTGTATGCGAGGCACCTCGTGCGCTTCATCCGCACGCCGGGCCTTTCGCTCGAGCAGGTGTTCAAGCGCGTGCGCGAGGCGGTCGAGCAGGAAAGCCGCGGCGCGCAGGTGCCGGTCGAGTTCAGCACCCTCACCGGCGGGGACTTCTACTTCCTTACCGCGGGCGGCAAGTAGACCGTCTTCCCGTCTACCACCTGCTGGGCGGGGGGCATCTTTTCCACGCGCACTTCGGCGGGCTTCGCTGTCGCCGAGGGCGTGAGCCAGTGCAGGGTGAGCACCGTATCGAGCGCGGCGAGCTGCGCCACGAACGCGAGGCCGATCGCTGCTTCCGCGAATCCGTTCATCGTCGTTCCTTTCCTCGCCCGTCCACGCGGGCCTTGCCCCGAGAGTCGAGGCTCGGTCAGGAAACGTTCGAACGAATTGCGGGGGAGTGTGGAAGAGTTCCGCCGTGACGGATTTCACGCCCGGCGGCAGGAAGCGGCCCTGGCGCTTGGTATCGGCTAATCGACGGCGATGTGGCCGTCGCGCGCGACGCGGCGCCACTTCTCGAGGTCGGAGCGCACGTATGCGGCGAACTCCGCCCGTCCGAGGTCGAGCATGTCAGCGCCCATGGAGCGGTAGCGCTCGCGAACGTTTTCGTCGGCGAGCGCCTTGCCGAGCGCGGTCGCGAGCTTCTCGAGCACAGGGGCCGGGACGCCGGCGGGAGCAAAAAGCCCGGTGAACGTGCTCGCCTCGTAGCCCTTCACGCCGAGCTCCTCGAAGGTCGGGACCTCCGGCAAGAGGGGCGAGCGTCGCGGCGACGAGATCGCGAGCGCGCGCAGGCGCCCCTCGCGCACGTAGGGGATCGAGGCCGAGAGCTGGTCCATCATGCTCTCGACCTGGCCGCCGACGAGGTCCGTCAGCGCCGGGCCGCTCCCCTTATAGGGGACGTGAAGGAGCTTCACGTTGGCCATGCGCATGAAGAGCTCGCTCGCGAGATGGTTCGACGAGCCGTTTCCGGCCGAAGCGATGGTCACTTCGTGCGTCTTGGCGAGCGCCATGAACTCCTGGTAGCTCTTCGCGGGCGTCTTGGGCCCGACGGTGAGCACGATCGGCACGGACTGGATCGCCCCCACTGCGACGAAGTCGCGGATCGGGTCGTAGGCGATGTTGCGGAAGACCGCCGGGCCGGTGGTGAGCGTGCCGCTCGAGCCGAGGAGCAGCGTGTAGCCGTCGGGCGTCGAGCGCGCCACTTCCGCGGTGCCGATGCGCCCGCCGGCGCCGCCTCGGTTGTCGACGATCACCTGCTGGCCAAGCGCTTCTCCGAGCGCCGGCGCAAGCGCGCGCGCCGTGAGGTCGATGTTGCCGGCGGGCGGCCATGGAACGACGATCCTGACCGGCCGGGAAGGAAAATCCTCGGCGTGCGCGGCAAGGGACGCCGCGAGCGCCGCGAGCGCCGCGGCGAAAATGCGCCTCACTTGCGGAAGAGCCCGAGGTCGATCGCGTTCGCCATCGCGGCGTAGCCCAGGCGGTTTGGATGCAGCTTGTCGCCTTCGCCGCCGGTCGTCGTGTTGTGCACGAACTCGGCCTTCAACTGGCCGCTCGCCGGATCGAGCACCGCCTGGTCGAAGTCGACCACCGCGTCGAAGATGCCGGAGCCGCGGATGAACGCGTTCAGCGCCTTGCGCTTCTCGTCCTGCTCGGGGAAGCCGTGGCTCGGGTTGGTCGCGCCGAGCGCCGTGGTCTGCGTGGCGCCGATCAGCTTGACGCCCGGAAGCGCCGCGCGCGCGCGGGCGACGCCTTCCCGCATTCCCGCAATCACCGTCTCGACCGACGCATTTCCGTTCTTGCTGAAGTCGTTGATGCTCTCGAGCCAGATGATGGCGGCGACGCCCGAGAGCGAGAGCACGTCGCGCTCGATCCGCGAGAGCGCCGACGGTCCGCCGGGGAAGGGCTTCTGCGGCGAGTACTCCGCCGGCCCGGCGACCTGGTTGCCGCCGATGCCCGCGTTCACCACCGCGACGCGGTTGCCATAGGCCGCGCGCAGCCGCCGTGCAAGCACGTCCGGCCAGCGGTCGTCGCCGTTCAGGGTCGAGTTCGTGCCGTCGGTGATGGAGTCGCCGAAGGCGACCACCGCGCGAGCTGCCTCCGGCATGCGCATGTCGAGCGCGTCGAGGAAGAACCATGCCGTCGTCGGGAAGGGGAAGGCCGCCTCGCTTTCATCGCCTGCCTTCGAGCCGGCGCCGGGCGCCGAGAGGTACGAGGTCTGGAGCGCCTTGGCGTGCCATGTGAGCGGCCCGCTTTCGCCAGGGACGTGGAAGCTCACCGCGAGCTTGCGGCCGGGCAAGCCCGCGCTGTCGGGAATGCGGGCGAAGGCGAGCTTCACCGGATCGCTCCAGACCGACTGGCCGGGCGCGACCGTCACGCTCGGCTTTCCGGAGAAAGTCGCCGCGCGGCCCGTTCCAGGAACCACGCGCGAGCTCGCTTCGTGCAGGCCGACGTGCACGTCGGCGAAAGTCACCGGACGCGTGCCGAAGGCGTTGGAGAACCGCACGCGCGCTTCGCGTCCCCATACGGTGGGCCGCACGATCATGCGGAAGGACTGGTCGCGCGTGCCGGTCTCCGGGGCCGGGATCACGAGCTTGAGATCCGGCGGCGCGGACGGATTCCCCGACGGATACGGGCCCTGCACCGATGCGGCCCAGCTCGTCACCCAATGCTTGCCCGCGGGCTCGGCGGCGAGCGCCGCCGCCGGCAGGAGGAGGAGGGCGAAGAGCCGCGCGAGCGCGCGCATCAAGCGCGGGGCGCGGAGACTGGTCCGTGGGTCCAGCGCAGCGCGCGGACGCCCAGATAGAAAGTCACGAGCGCGCCCACGGCGAGAAACGTCCCGTACAGGGCGGCGGGCAGCGAAGGCTCGGTGAACGGGCGCAACCCGCAGCCGCCCTGGCCGCTGAAGCAATCGATGTAGATGCCGTGGAAGGCCATCGTGTAGGCCTGGGCGACGAAATAGATGCCGGCGAAGAAAAGCGCGATCGCGGCTGTCTTCGCCGCTCCCTCCTTGAGCGTCTTGCCTTGCATCGGTCCCTCCTCCGGCGGCAATGGTACTACTTGCCGAGCCGGTCCGGCCCCTGCGCGAGCGTGCGAACGCGGTAAAGCCCTTCCCGCGCGGTAATGTAAAGAGTGCGCTTGTCGCGACCGCCGAACGCGACGTTGGCAGGCTGCCGCGGCACCTTGATCGTTCCAAGGTAGCGGGCGTCGCGCCCGAACACCTGCACGCCGCTTCGCGTCGTGACGTAGAAGCGCCCGTCGCGGTCGATCGCCATGCCGTCGGCCACGCTCTCCTCGCCGGGAACGACGTCGCGCAGGCGGAGGAACGCGCGCTTGTTGCGCAGCATGCCGTCGGGCTGGACGTCGAAGGCGAAGACCGTATCGCCGAGCGTGTCGTCCACCACCAATGTCTTCTCGTCCAGGGTGAGCGTGAGGCCGTTCGGCCGCGCGATTCCCTCGTCCACGACCACTGCGCGCGACGCGCCGGCCGGGAGGTAGTAGACGAAGCAGCGCCGGCCGGGCGTGACGGGACGCGGTCCGGGATCGGTGAAGTAGATCCCGCCCTTCGAGTCGGCGATGAGGTCGTTCGGCGCCATGAGCGGCGTCGTGCCGTCGCCGCGCGAGAGCTCGGTAGCGGTTCCATCCGGGTCGATGAGGACGATGCGGCGGCCTTCGCCCTCCGCGCCGACGAGCCGCTGGTCGCGCATCCAGGCGAGGCCGTTCGTGCCGCCGGAGCGCTCGCGCACGACGGAGAAATGCCCGTCGCCGTGCAGGCGATGGATGCGGTTCGCCTCGCGCAGGTCGGTGAAGAGAATTCCGCCGTCGGTCATCGGCAATGGCCCTTCGGTGAACACGAAGCCCTCGCGCACGAGCTCGACCTCCTCGCCGGCGGCCAAGACGCCCGGGATCCTGGTGACGTCCTTCGCCATGCCGCGCAGGCCGGCGCGCTCGGAGGCGCTCGCCACCGCGCCGCTCGCGACCGCTTCGTCTGCGAACGAACGCAGGAACGCGAGCCCGGCGTCGCGACCCTTCGGCACCGCCATCGCGAGGTGCTCGAGGCCCCAGCGGCCCTCCAGGATCTTCGACCCTGGCAGCCGGTCCGCCATCTCGTTCAGGATCCCCTTGTTGCTCGCAAAGGCGTCGAGCCGCCCGCCTTGCAAGAGCTCGATCGCGGCGGAGAGGCTCGGCATCGGCACGACCGTCGCCTGCTTGAGCGTTCGCGTGAGCGTCGCGTGCGACGTGCCGCCCTCGGCGACGCCGATGCGCATGCCGGGACGGTCCGCCTCGGCCATCGTCGCAATGCGCGAAGCCGGCGGCACGAGGTAGCCGAGCTCGAGCGTGATGACGGGCGCCGAGAAGTCGAGGTCCGCCGCGCGCGCAGGAGTGGCGTTCGTGATCGTGAAATCCGCCTTCCCGCTTTTCAGGCCGTCGACGACTTCCGCGACGCGCCGGAACTCCACCTGCTCGTACGGTACGCCGAGCCGCTGCGCGAGGAGGCGGCCCATTTCCACGCTCACGCCACGTTCGCCGGAGGCGTCGCGCACCATGGACGTCGGGCTGCCGGGATAGACGCCGACCCGGAGCTTTCCGGTCGGAGCGAGCGCATTGCGAACCTCCTGCGACGGCCCCGGCCCCGGGCCGGCGCACGCCGCGAGCAAGAGGAGCGACAGAACGGATGCCCACGCCTTGTTATGCCTGTTCACCATGACACCTCCCTTAAGCCGCCATCTTCGCGCCCGCGTTCTTCAGGAGCTCGCGCAGGATCGAGCGATGGCAGCGCGATTCGTCTTCGCAATAGCGGCCGACGGAGAAATGGGTCGCGCGCGAAAGCGCGGCGAGGAGGGCGATCGCATGCGCGTGCTCCGGCGCCGCCATCTCCTTGCGGTAGCGCCGCTCGAACCGGGCCCATTGCCCTTTGCTTTGCGCCGAAAGACCGAGCTTCATCGTCGGCACGCTCGGCGCGAGGTTGGGAAACCAGACGTCGTACCAGTTGCCGGAGGCGAACTTCGACTTCGGCACGCCGCGCGGCGGGCGGCGGACCGTGCCGATGCGCAGGCCTTCGTTCCTCGCCCGGGGCGTTCCCAGCCTGACGACGCGCACGGCCACGCGTCGATGATAGCCGGGATGGGCTACTTCGGCCGGCTCGGCCCCACGTTGGCCGACTGGTAGCAGTCGGCGTCGCTGTAGTTCGGCGCGTAGCGCCAGCCGGCGATCGTGCGCGTGCGCTCGTCGATCTCGAGCTGCACGTGGCACTGGTCGCGGAACCCGACCTGGTACTCCTCGACCGTCCGGCCGTTGCGGTGCAGCGCATTCACCCGCCTGGCTGCCTGCTGCGCCCGGAAGCCCTGCGGATCGTCGATGGGCTTGCCGACCTGGCCGTTGAGATAGTCATCCATCTCGCCTCGCGCGCTCGCGCAGGCGGCGAGGGCGAGGGCGATGGCGAGGGGCGCGAGCCGCTTCACGCCTGTTAGAGCGCTCGGCGGCCGGCGCGTTCCTAGGACTTCGCGGGCGGCGGCGGTTGACGCTCGAGCCGCTCGAGCGGCCTCCTACTTGCCCAGGGGTTCCATTCCACCCTCGCGGATGGCGGCGGCGGATTGCGCGGACGAGAGGTAGGCGATCAAGCGCCGGCCGGCGTCCGCCTGCTTCGATTCGGCGACGACCGCCGCCGCGAAGACCTGGTGGAGCTGGATCTCCTCGGCGATCTTCCCGGCGTACTCGACTCCTGGCGCGTGGACGATCTCGCTCACCGGCAGGAGCCCGAAGTCGGCTTCACCGGAGGCCACCAGGGCTGCGGCGCCCGTCCCGCGCGGCGTCATCTTCACATTCACCTTGCCGGCGATGCCGAGGCGCGGGAACACTTCTTCGACGAGGAAGATGCCGCTCGTGCTGCTCGGCACCGCGACGGCCTTCGCCTGGACGAGCAACCGCTTCAGCGCGTCGACGCTGCCGACGTCCGGCTTCGGTGCGCCGGCGCGCACCGCTACGCCGATGGGCGTGCGCGCGAGGTCGGCGTCCGTTCCTGCGGCGATGCGGCCTTGCGCGACCAGCTCGGTGAGTCCCTCTCGAGACAAGATCACCACGTCCGCCGGTAGGCCGCGCGCGAGCTGCGCGGCGATCGTCTGCGGGCCCTTTCCCTGCGACGAGCCCGAGCCGGTCGTCACCTTGATGCCGGTCGTGCGCTCGAACTCCGGCAGCAGCCGCTCGTACGGCCCGCTGAACCCGCCGGAGATCATGACCTTCAGCTGCGCGGAGGCGGCGACGGGACACATCAGGAATGCTCCGATGAAAAATGCGAGCGAGGGATGTTTCATATCAGGCTTTGCCGCCGTATTTTGCCAGCCACACCGTATGCCGGGTGCACTCCGGGTCTTCCGCGACATGCGAGACCACGGAGAAATCGTGCCGGGAAAGGAGCGCCCGGTATTCGGATGGATCGAGGCTCGCATGGTAGAGCGGCTCGCCGCAGTACGAGCCGATCGCCTCGCCGTGGGCCGGGCCGCTCGTGAAGAGGAGCGGGGCGCCGGGCAGCGCGTGGGCGGCGAAGCGCGGGAACATGGCGCGCTGGTCGTCCGCCTTCAGGTGGAAGAAGCTGTCCCAGGCGAGCAGTCCATCGAAGCGCCGCCCGAGCGAGAGCGCGCGCAGGTCGCCGAC
>JAFAGU010000377.1 GCA_019237595.1 Betaproteobacteria bacterium
GGCATCCGCGTGGGCGTTTCCTATCCTTGGCTGGCGAGGGTCTTCGCTTATCCGCACGCCACTGTCCGGCTGAACTTCCGGCGGGTCTTCGAATGGGAAGGCGACATCCACCCCAGGGAGAACCAGGCGGTGGCCTGGCAAAACGTCGGCACGCCGATGCGGGAGCCGATGCTGCCGGCGAATGCGCCGATCCTCGCTTCGCTCGGCTTGCCGGTGGAATACGCGGTGACCGATTCAACGCGCTTCGGGCTCGCGCAGATCGAAAAGCGCTTGCGGGCAGGCCTGAAGTTGCTCCAGGTCCGCGAGCCTTCGCTCGACGAGGCGGCGAGGGCGGCGTTCACGCGCAAGGTCATCGAGCTCGCCCATCGACACGGCTGCAAGGTGATGGTCAAGACTCCCTTCGCGGGAGCCGACGGCGTGCACTACACGGCTTCGGAGCTCGTCCGGATCACTTCACGGCCCGAAGGCCTTCTCGCCGCGGCCTCTTGCCATAGTCGCGAGGAGCTCGAGCGTGCGATGGTGCTCGGCCTGGACTTCGCGGTGCTCGGCCCGGTGAAGCCGACGCCGTCGCACCCGGGCCGCTCGCCGCTCGGCTGGGAGTCGTTCTCGCGAATCGTGGCCGGCTCGACGCTGCCCGTCTATGCGATCGGCGGGCTCTCCGCCGAGGATCTGCGGACGGCGTGGGAAGCGGGCGCGCACGGCGTCGCGCTCCTCTCGGCCGCCTGGCGCGGCTAGCGCTCTTCGCCGCCTTCTTCCGGCGCCTTCTCCGGCTGCTCCTGCACGGGCACGCGATAGCGCTCGGCCGCCCAATCGCCGAGGTCCACCATCTTGCAGCGCTCGCTGCAGAACGGCCGCCAGCGGTTGGCCGGCGCAAATGGCGCGGGCTTGCCGCATCGGGGGCAGGGAACGCTCTTCACCATGCCTTGGGCCGCCGGCGCCCAGGCCGGTTCCGCCGGATCAGAGGTTGCAGAACGTCAGCTCGAAGTCGACGTCCCAGTCGGCGGTTCGGCTCTTTGCGTCCTCGCCGTGCGCGGCGCCCGGGCCGCCGTTCTGCGCGAGGAAGCGGATGTTGAGGACGTACTTGTTGGCGCTTATCTCTGGCACGCAGGGCGCCTCGTTCGAAAGCCGCACGCGGAGCATCTGGGCGGTCTTTCCGCCCATCTGCTGGAACGTGCCCTGGGGCGCCTTCATGGCTTGCGGGCGGCCCGACTCGCGCAGGATGCGCAGGATGATCGCCGTGCCGTCGCGAAGCGGGTAGAGCGGCGCGATCCATTGCGCGAGCTGCCCGGTGCGCTCGTCAGGCGCTCGGTGGAGCCAATAGTGGTACGAGGGTAGGTCGAACTCGCACGCGCCGCCCGGGATGCCCGTGCGCTGCTTGATCGACATCAGCCATTCGTTCTCGCGCAGGTACTGGCCGATCTTGCCCTGCATGCCGAAGAGCGCGGCCGAGGCTTGCTCGATGTCCTTCACCACGCCGCTGAGCGCCTCCTCGGAAATGTCCGGGTTGTTCCGGAAGGAAAGCAGCACCTGCTTCTGGCGCTCGAGCTCCTGGAGGAGGTCGGACTTCAGGTCCGCGCGGCCCGCCACCTCGAGGATCTCGAAGAGCGTGAGCAGCGCCATGTGGTGGTCGTGCGGGTCCGTGAGCGCGATGAAGTGGCGCGAGCGCTCGAAGAGGTCCTCGAGCCTGAGCAGCGTGCGGATGCGCTCGTTGAGCGGGTACTCGTAGGTGATCACGGACCGGCGAATTGTAGGTATTTTTCGTGCAGGGCGCGCACGGCTCGCCGGAGGTCCTCGAGCGAGCCCGCGTTCTCGAGCACGTCGTCCGCGGCGGCGAGGCGGTCGGCCCTCGCAGCCTGGCTCGCGAGGATGGCGCGCGCGGCCTCCTCGGAGAGCCCTCGGCTCCGCACCCGCGCGACCTGGTCGGACTCCGGCGCGTCGACGACGAGCACGCGATCCACGCGTCGGCGGTACTCGCCCGATTCCACGAGGAGCGGGATCACGTGCACGACGTACGGGCCGGCGGCCGCCGCGATGCGGCGCTCCGACTCTTCGCGGATCATCGGGTGGAGGATGCCCTCGAGGAGGCGCCGCGCCGCCGGCTGGGCGAATACGTGCGCGCGCATCTTTGCCCGGTCCATGGCGCCGGTCGCTCCGATGAAGCCCCGGCCGAAGGCCTTCTCGATCTCGGGCAGGGCCGCCCCGCCGGGCGCGGTGAGCTCGTGCGCGATGGCGTCGGTGTCGACCACGGTGGCGCCGAGTCGGGCGAACTCCTCGGCCGCGGCGCTCTTTCCGGCGCCGATGCCGCCGGTCAGGCCGACGACGAACCGGGCGCTCGGGGCCGCGCTCATGTCCCGCGCAGGTACCAGCGCATCACGGGCTCGCCCCAGAAGAGCGCCACGATGCCGGCGATCGCGAGGTAGGGGCCGAAGTGGAAGCGGAAGTTGGAATCCCACTGGCGCCGCGCGGCGAGCATCTGCAGCACGCCGAAGAAAAGGCCGACGATCGAGGAGACGAGGATGACGAGCGGCAGCATTTTCCACCCGAGGAGCGCGCCCACGGCCGCGTTCATCTTGAAGTCGCCGTAGCCCATGCCTTCCTTGCCCGTGACGAGGCGGAAGGCCCAGTACACGAGCCAGAGCGAGAGATAGCCGGCCATCGCCCCGATCACCGCCTCCTGCAGGGGCGCGAACGTGCCGAAGACATTGAATGCCAGGCCGAGCCAGACGAGCGGAAGCGTGAGGTCGTCGGGCAGGTAGCCGGTTTCCTGGTCGATGAACGCGAGCGCGATGGTGAACCAGATGAACACCGCGGCCGCGATTGCCGCCAGGGAAGCGCCGAACCGAAGGGCGCAATAGGCCGACCCGATGCCGGCGAGGAGCTCGACGACCGGATACTTGAGGCTTACCTTCGCATGGCAGCCCGAGCAGCGGCCCTTGAGGAAGAGATAGCTCAACACGGGGACGTTCTCGAGCGCCGAGATCTGCTTGCCGCACGAGGGGCACCTCGATCGCGGCACGAAGAGGTTGAACCGCTCGGTCGCCGGCGCCGGCGCGCCGGCGAGCTCGGCGCACTCGGCGCGCCACTCGGCCTCCATCATCTTCGGCAGGCGGTGGATGACGACGTTCAGGAACGAGCCGATGCACAGGCCCACGACCAGCGCCACCCAGGGAAAGACGCCCGGAGAGAGGAGCCAGCCCAAGGCTGGCTGAGCAAGCCAGCCCGGCCCGGCCATCGGCTAGACCGCGCCGCCGAGCTTGAAGATCGGCAGGTACATGGCGACCACCATGCTGCCGATCAGGCCGCCCAGCACCACCATGATGAGCGGCTCCATGAGCGAGGAGAGCGCCTCCACCGCGTCGTCCACCTCGGCCTCGTAGAAATCCGCCACCTTGCCGAGCATCGCGTCGAGCGCGCCGGTCTCCTCGCCGATCGAGCACATCTGGATCACCATCGAGGGGAAGACGTTCGCGTTCTGCATGGCCACGGTGAGCGAGCCTCCAGTGGAGACCTCCTGCTGGATCTGCTTGGTCGCGACGAAGTAGACGTAATTCCCGGCCGCGCCGCCCACCGAATCGAGCGCCTCCACGAGAGGCACGCCGGCCGCGAACATGGTGGAGAGCGTCCGCGTCCAGCGCGCGATCGTCGACTTGCGGATGACGTCGCCGAAGATGGGCAGCTTGAGCGAGAGCCGGTCCATGAAGATCTGCACCGCCTTCGAGCGCTTCCAGAGCTCGAGGAAGCCGTAGACGCTGCCGCCGATGACGCTGAAGATGAGGTACCAATATTTGACGAAGTATTCCGAGATCGCCATGACGACGAGCGTCGGGCCGGGCAGGTCGGCGCCGAAGCTCGCGAACACCGACTTGAAGGCGGGGATGACGAAAATCATGATCACGGCGGTGATGATGAAGGCGACGGCGATGATCGCGACCGGGTAGAAGAGCGCTGACTTGATCTTCCCCTGGATGGCGATGATTTTCTCCTTGTAAGTCGCCAGGCGGTCGAGGAGGGTCTCGAGAATGCCCGCCTGCTCCCCGGCCTGCACGAGGTTGCAGAACAGGGTGTCGAAGTAGAGCGGGTACTTGCGGAACGCCTGCGCGAGCGAGGAGCCGGTCTCGACCTCGGTCTTGATCTCGAACACGAGCTTCTGCACCGCGGGGTTGGACGCGCCCTTGCCGACGATCTCGAACGATTGCAGCAGCGGCACGCCGGCCTTCATCATCGTCGCGAGCTGCCGAGTGAAGAGCGCGATGTCCTTCGAACTGATGCTGCCGCCGCGCTTCGCCCTCTGCTGCTTGACCTTCGCGCCCATGATGCCCTGGCGCCGCAGCGTGGCGTTGACCAGCGCTTCGCTCGCGGCTCGCATCTCGCCGCGAACCACCTTCCCGGATTTGTCCTTGCCCTCCCAGGCGAAGGTCAATTCCTTGGTCTTCCCTACGGCTGCCGTCGCCATCCTCTTGCTCCCTCAGGCCGCGCGGCGGACCGCCGGCGCCTTTTTCTGGCCCGCAGCATAGCGCTCGGCGCTGTTTTTTGTAAAGGCTGAAGTTCCGGTTCTAAGCTTCTGACGGCTCTGTATTTTCTACCGGCTCGACTGGCCGAAAGAGCCGCACGGTCTTCACCGTGCGTCCCTGGGCATGCACGATCTCCATCGGGACGTTGCCGATCTTGATCGACACATCGGCTTCCGGGATGTCCTGCAGGTGCTCCACGATGAGGCCGCTCAAGGTCTTGGGCCCGTCGGTCGGAAGCGACAGGCCGAGGGCGCGGTTCACCTCCCGGACCGGAAGCGTGCCTTCCGCGGCGGCTGAGCCGTCCTCGTCCCAGCTGAGCGCCGGCGCCGCCGAAGGCACCGAGGTCGTGAACTTGCCGACGATCTCCTCGATGATGTCCTCGAGCGTCACGAGGCCCATGAGCTCCCCGTACTCATCGACCACGAGCGCGATGTTCTCGCGGTTCTCCTGGAAGTACTGCAGCTGCGGCAGGATCGGCGTGCCCGCGGGCACGTAGTAGGGCTCCGCCAGCATCGATTCGAGCGTTTCCTTATCCAGCGTGCGCGTCGGCAGCGCCGCGATGACCTTGCGCAGGTGCAGGACGCCGACCACTTCGCCCAGCGCGTCGCGGAACACCGGCAGCCGCGTGTGGTACGCGGTGGCGAGCTGGCGCACGATCGTCTCGAGGTCGTCGTCGAGCTTCACCGACTCGATGCGCGCGCGCGGCACCATGATGTCCTGCACCGTCACGGCGCCGACGTCGAAGAGGTTGAGCAGGATGGAGAGGTGCTTCTTCGGCATGAAGCTCGAGGACTCGAGGACGAGCGTGCGGATCTCCTCCGGAGAGAGCTTGGGGGTCTCGGACCTCGCCTCCGGGCGGATGCCGGCGAGGCGCAGGATCGGGCGGGCAAAAAGGTTGATGAACCACGCCGCCGGGTCGAGCAGGCGCAGCGTGACCTTGACCGGGAGGGAGAGGAGCAGCGCCGCGCGCTCGGGATGCGTCGCGCCGATCACCTTGGGCGTGATTTCCGAGAAAACGATGATGAGGAACGAGACGACGATCGGGCTCAGGAACACCACGAGCCGGTCTTCGCCGAAGAGGCGCAGCGCCACGAAGCCCGCCACCGTGGTCGCGCCGGCGATGGCGAGCGTATTGCCGATGAGGATGCCGCCGAGCAGCCGCTCCGTGCGGCTCAGGAGCTCGGCGACGCGCTTCGCCGAGCGGTCGCCTTCGCTGACGAGGTGCGAAAGGCGGTAGCGGTTGACGGCCATCATCGCCGTCTCGGCGATGGAGAAGAACGCCGAGAGCACGAGCAGCGCGGCGAGGGCGGCGAGCTCCCACCACAGCGGGTGCTCCGAGATCACGGACGGCGCAGGACGACTTCGAGGACGAAGCGGCTGCCGACATAGGCGAGCACGAGCAGCACGAAGCCGCCGAGCGTCCATCGCAGCGCCGTGCGCCCGCGCCAGCCGTAGCGCGCTCGCCCGGCGAGGAGCAGGCCGAAGGTCGCCCACGAGAGGATGGCGAACACCGTCTTGTGGTCCGAGCGCAGCGCGCGGCCGAAGAGCGTTTCGGAGAAGCCGATCCCGGTGAGGAGCGTCAGCGTGAGGAACACGAACGCCGCGCCGATGACGCGGAAGAGGAGCTTCTCGAGCGTGAGAAGCGGCGGCAGGCGCAGCGCGGCAAAGCCGGTCTTCAGGTGAAGCTGGCGCTCGGCGAGCGTCATGAGCGTGGCATGCAGGAGCGCGATGACGAACAGGCCGTAGGCGACCATGGCGAGCGACAGATGCAGCTTGAAGCCGATCGTCTGCGAATAGAGCGCGCTCGAGGCGAGGCCGGGGAAGAGCGCAGGAAGCGGCACCGTCACCGCGGCGAACGGCAGCACGAGCGGCTCCATGCCGTCCAGGCGGTAGAAGAAGCTCTCGACCCATACGAGCGCCACCGCGAGAAAGCTCATGGCCGAGAGCGCCTGGGCGAAGCCGAAGCGCAGCGGCTCGATCTCGAAGATGCCCGCGTAGATGAGCCATCCGTGCACCGCGAGAGGCACGAGGATGGCGGTGCGCTCCCAGGGACGCATGCCGGCGGCTGCCTCGGCGCGAGCGAGCCTGCCCTTGGGGCGCCATCGGGTATTCCAGAAGTGCCATGCGAGCGCGAGATACAGGGCCGCGGCGACGAGGTGAACTACAATGTCGGGCACTGGGCGATTTTACACCCCCGGTCTTCTCGAACGTCCCGCTTCGCCGCTCTCCCGCCATGCTCGAAACGCTGACCACGCGCCTCGCCAAGATCGCCAAGCAGCTGCGCGGCGAAGCGCGCCTCACCGAGTCGAACATCCAGGAGGCGCTGCGCGAGGTGCGCATCGCGCTCCTCGAGGCCGACGTCGCGCTGCCGGTGGTGAAGCACTTCATCGAGTCGGTGCGCGCGAAGGCGCTCGGCGCCGAGGTGATCGGGAGCCTCACGCCTGGCCAGGCGCTCGTCGGTCTCGTCCACCGCGAGCTCACCGCCCTCATGGGCGAGGCGAACGTCGGCATCGACCTCGTCGCGCAGCCGCCCGTGGTCATCCTCATGGCGGGCCTGCAGGGCTCCGGAAAGACGACGACGAGCGCGAAGCTCGCGCTGCTTCTGCAGAAGCAGAAGAAGAAAGTCGGGCTCGTCTCTGCCGACGTCTATCGGCCGGCCGCGATCGATCAGCTGAAGACCGTGGCCGGCCAGGTCGGCGCCGACTGGATCGAGTCCAGCAAAGATCAAAAGCCGCTCGAGATCGTCGAGCGCGCCCTCGACTACGCTCGCACGCATTACCTCGACGTGCTGATCGTCGACACGGCCGGCCGGCTCGCGATCGACGAGGAGATGATGCGCGAGAT
>JAFAGU010000173.1 GCA_019237595.1 Betaproteobacteria bacterium
TCGCGGATGTCCTTCACGCCCGAGAACACCGCCGAGAGCGCGACGAACTCGGCGTCGAAAGCCTTGGCCGTCAGGCGCGCCAGCGTGGTCTTCCCCGAGCCCGGAGGCCCCCACAGGATCATGGAGTGCGGCTTGCCGGATTCGAAGGCCAGGCGCAGGGGCTTGCCCGGGCCGATGAGGTGCGACTGGCCGACGACGTCGTCCAGGGATTGCGGGCGCAGCGCCTCGGCAAGCGGCGCGGCCGGCGCCGCCGCGGCAAAAAGATCGCTCACTTCTCTCCGAGCACGTCGGCGCCCTTGGGCGGCTCGAAGCGGAATTGCGCCGGGTCCACCTTGGGATTGCGCTCGAGGTTCGAGAAGCGCAGCGTCGTCGTCTGCCCGAAGTGGTCGGTGAGCTCCATGGCCTGGATGCCCGCGACGCCGAAGCCGAGCTTCACCCGCTCGAAGCCGGCTTCCTTCTCCTTCGGGCGCGCCTCCAGCCATTCAAGCCCGTCGCGCTCGCCCGCTTCGGAGAGGTCGAAGGCCTTTTCCACGTCGCTCGCCCCGGCGAGGAGCGCCGCGGGCGTGGAGCCGAGCGCCGAAGTCACCCGGCGCACCGTGACCTGGTTGAGGTCCCGGTCGTAGATCCAGACGCGCTGGCCGTCGCCGACGATCAGCTGGTCCACGGGCTTGAGGTATTCCCACCTGAAGTGGCCCGGCCGCACGAAGACGAACGTCCCGCGGGAGGCCTGGACCGGCTGCCCCGTCCGGTCCTGCACCTTCTGCTCGAAGTTTCCCTTGGCGGCCTGCGTGGTCTTGACGAAAACCTTGAAGCGCTCGAGCGCGTCGGCCTGCGCGCCGGCCGAGGCGAGAAGAAGAAAAGTACAAACGACTGCGAGCCGTGTCATCGGGCCAAGGTTACTCCGCCTTGGCGGGGACCAATACCTCGCGGTTGCCGTTGCTCTGCATCGGGGAGACCATGCCCGCACGCTCCATGTCCTCGATGAGCCGCGCGGCGCGGTTGTATCCGATGCGCAGGTGCCGCTGCACGAGCGAGATCGACGGGCGGCGCGTGCGCAGGACGATCTCGACCGCCTGGTCGTAGAGCGGATCCTTTTCCCCTGTGGGCTCGCCGTCTGCCCCCGCGAGCTCCGCCTCGTCCGCCGTGGGCTCGAGGACGTCGGTCAGGTACTCCGGCGAGGCGAGGCTCTTCAGGTGGTCGACCACCTTGTGCACCTCGTGATCCGCGACGAACGCCCCATGGACGCGCTGCGGCAAGCCGGTGCCCGGCGGCAGGTAGAGCATGTCGCCCGCGCCAAGGAGCGTCTCGGCACCCGACTGGTCCAGAATCGTGCGGGAATCGACCTTCGACGACACCTGGAACGCGATGCGCGCCGGGATGTTCGCCTTGATGAGCCCGGTGATCACGTCCACCGAGGGCCGCTGGGTCGCGAGGACGAGGTGGATGCCGGCCGCACGAGCCTTCTGCGCGAGCCGGGCGATCAGCTCCTCAACCTTCTTGCCGATGACCATCATGAGGTCGGCGAGCTCGTCGATGACCACCACGATGTGCGGGAGGGCGTTCAGCGGCTGCGGCTCCCCGGATTCCAGCGTCAGCGGATCCTCGAGCTTGCGCCCCTGCTTCTCGGCTTCCGCGATCTTGTGGTTGAAGCCGGAGAGGTTGCGCACGCCAAGCCAGTTCATCAGCTTGTAGCGCCGGTCCATCTCCGCGACGCACCAGGCCAGCGCGTTCACGGCCTGCTTCATGTCGATCACGACCGGGGCAAGCAAGTGCGGAATATCCTGGTAGACCGAGAGCTCGAGCATCTTCGGGTCGACGAGGATCAGGCGGACATGGCGCGGCTCGGCCTTGTAGAGGAGCGAGAGGATCATCGCGTTCAGCGCGACCGACTTGCCCGAGCCCGTGGTGCCGGCCACCAGCAGGTGCGGCATTTTCCCGAGGTCGGCGACGACCGGGTGCCCGGCAATGTCCTTCCCGAGGACGAGCGCGAGCGGGGAATGCAGGGCGTGGTAGGTCTCCGAGCCGAGGATTTCGGAGAGGCGCACGATCTGGCGGTGCGGGTTCGGGATCTCGAGCCCCATGCAGGACTTGCCCGGAATCGTCTCGACGACGCGGATGGAGATCACCGACAGGGCCCGCGCGAGGTCCTTGACCAGGTTGACGATCTGGCTGCCTTTCACGCCGACCGCCGGCTCGATCTCGTAGCGCGTGATGACCGGCCCCGGGTACGCCGCGAGCACCTTTACCGACACTCCGAAGTCCGAGAGCTTCTTCTCGATGAGGCGGGAGGTGAATTCGATCGTTTCCGGCGTGACCTGCTCGCCCTCGGCCTGCGCTTCGTCCAGCAGCTTGAGCGGCGGCAGCGGCGTGTCGGGAATCTCGTCGAAGAGCGGCGCCTGGCGCTCCTTCTGTGCGCGCTCGGATTTCTTGATCTGCACCACCGGAGGCTCGATCCGGATGGGGGGATGCTCCTCTTCGCGCTTCTTTTCCGTCTCGACGATGAAATCGCGCTCTTCCCGCGCGCGCTCGCCGAGCTTGCGGTCCTGGTGGCGCTCGAGCGCCGCGCGGATCGCCCCGTATGCTGATTCGAGCAACGCGCCCACGCGCTCCGAGAGCGAAATCCAAGACATGCCCGTGAAGAGGCTCCAGCCGACGGCCATGAGGATGAGGAGGACGAGCGTCGCCCCGGTAAACCCGATGCCGGCGGCCAGCCCTTCGCCGGCCGCCTTACCGAGCGCGCCGCCCGGCACGAAAGGCAGCTCCGCCGAAAGCGTGTGCAACCGGAGCCCTTCCAGGGCGGCGCTCGATGCCAGGAGAAGAAGGAAGCCGGCGAGCGCGATCCCGAGGGGCCGCCGGTCCGGAAGAAGCGCCGAGCCGTCCAGCCGCCGATAGCCCCAGGCGACGATGTAAAGGCACAGGCCGATCCACCAGTAGGCGGACAGGCCGAAGACGTACAGCAGGACC
>JAFAGU010000243.1 GCA_019237595.1 Betaproteobacteria bacterium
GGAACGGTGCTCGGCCTGCAATCAGGGAATCGGACGCAAGGTCACCGGTTCATGGGCGCTCGCGAGATAGTGCTGCCGCACGCCGCGCAATACGAAAGCGTTCTGCGCGAGGAAGGGAAGGTAATCGCCGACTTCGATGTGCGACGCCGCCTGATTGGCGTCGAGCTCGCCGCGGAGGCGAAGCGGCTCGGCGGCGCCCTGGGCGAATTCGAGCGGCTGCTCGACGAAGTGACGGCGCTCGTCGAGCATCCGAGCGTCTACGCTGCGCAATTCGATCCCGCGTTCCTGCAGGTCCCGCAGGAGTGCCTGATCCTCACGATGCAGCAGAACCAGAAGTACTTTCCGCTTTTCGACGGGTCGGGGAAGCTTCTCCCCGCTTTCCTGGTCGTCTCGAACATGGAAGTCGCCGATTCGCGCCATATCGTCTCGGGCAATGAGCGCGTGGTGCGCCCGCGCCTCGAGGACGCGCGCTTCTTCTTCGACCAGGACCGCAAGACGCGGCTCGAAGCAAGGGTGCCGGGGCTCGCCAAAGTCGTGTACCACGGCAAGCTCGGCAGCCAGCTCGAGCGTGTGGAGCGCATCCAGCTCCTCGCCGGCGCGATCGCCCGCTTGCTCAAGGCCGACCCGGCGCTCGCGGAGCGCGCGGCGTGGCTGTCCAAGGCCGATCTCCTCACCGGCATGGTGGGCGAGTTCCCCGAGCTCCAGGGAACGATGGGCCGCTACTACGCGATGCACGACGGCGAGCCGCGCGCCGTCGCGGATGCGATCGCGGAGCACTATCTGCCACGCTTCGCCGGCGATCGCCTGCCGGAGTCTGGCGTTTCGGCCGCGGTTGCGCTCGCCGACAAGCTGGACCTCCTCGCCGGCATGTTCGGCATCGGCCAGCATCCCACCGGAGAAAAAGACCCGTTCGGCCTGCGGCGAGCCGCGCTCGGAGTGGTGAGGATCCTGGTAGAGCGAAAGCTCCCCCTTTCGCTGCACGAGCTGCTTGAGCACGCCTTCCGCGAGTACCAAGGCAAGATTGCCGATGCGCATACAGATGTTCAGCTCTTCATAGCCGATCGCTTCGCCGGCTACCTTAAGGACCAGGGCTTTTCCGTCCAGCAAATCGAAGCCGTGCTCAGCCAGAACCCCGCCCGACTCGACCTCGTCCCGCTACAGCTCGAGGCCGTGCGTGCGTTCGAATCCCTTCCGGAAGCCGAGAGCCTCGCGGCTGCGAACAAGCGCATTGGCAACATCCTCAAGCAGGCCGGGGCCTTGCCGAAGGAGTTCGATGCGAGCCTTCTCTCGCAGCCGGAGGAGAAGGCCCTGGCCGCCGCTTTCCAGGCAACGGAGAAGAGCTTCGACGCCGCCTACCGCGAGCTCCAGTTCACCCGGGCCCTCCAGGCGCTCGCCTCGCTCAAGGCGCCGGTCGACGCGTTCTTCGACAAAGTCATGGTCATGGACAAGGACGAGCGGATCCGCGCGAACCGCATCGGCTTCCTCGGCCGGCTCCATGGCACCATGAACCGCATCGCCGACCTCTCGAAGCTCGCGAAATGAAGCTCGTCATCCTCGATCGCGACGGCACCATCAACGAGGACAGCGACGAATACATCAAGTCGCCGGCGGAGCTCCGCCCGATCGAGGGGAGCCTCGAGGCGATCGCGCGCCTCGCGCAGGCGGGATATCGCATCGTGGTGGCGACCAACCAGTCGGGGATTGCGCGGGGGCTCTTCGATACCGCGACCCTCATTGCGATCCACGACGCGCTGCAGCGCGCGGCGGCCCAGGCGGGAGGGCGGATCGATGCCTTCTTCTTCTGCCCGCATGCCGCGGACTCTTCCTGCGAGTGCCGCAAGCCGAAGCCCGGGATGCTGCGCGAGATCGCGCGGCGCTTCAACGTTTCGCTCGGAGACGTCTACATGGTGGGCGACGCGCAGCGCGACCTCGATGCGGCGGCGGCGGCCGGCGCGAAGCCGGTGCTCGTGCTGACCGGCAAGGGCGAGCAGACGAAGGCGGAGGGCAGGCTTCCCCCCGGCACGCTCGTCGTTCCCGACCTCGCCGCCTTCGCGCAACGCCTCGCTCCATGACGCTCGCGCGCTCGAGCGCTTTCGCGCTCGCGCTCGTGCTCCTCACGCCGCCCTACGCGATCCTCGCGCTTGCGACGTTCCCGCTTCCCCGCCTCATGCGCTACCGGGTGATCTCGGGCTGGTCGCGGCTCGTCGTGCACCTCGCGCGGTGGATCCTCGGCATCCGCTGGCGCGTCGAGGGGCTCGACAACCTGCCGGCGCGGCCCGCGGTCATCCTCGCGAAGCACCAATCGGCCTGGGAAACGATGGCATTCCAGCTCTTCCTGCCGCCGCAAGTCCACGTCCTCAAGCGCGAGCTCCTGTGGATTCCCTTCTTCGGCTGGGGGCTCGCGCTGATGAGCCCGATCGCGATCGACCGCTCGCGCGGGGTCGCGGCGCTGCGCGCCATCGCGCGCCGCGGCGCCGAACGGCTGCGCCAGGGTTTCTGGGTCGTCGTCTTCCCCGAGGGCACGCGAGTTGCTCCGGGCGAGCGGCGGGACTACCAGCTCGGCGGCGCCTGGCTTGCAGCGGAAACCGGCGTTCCCATAGTTCCACTGGCCCATAACGCGGGCTTGCTCTGGCCGCGCAACGCTTTCTTGAAGCGCGCCGGCACTGTTACTGTTCGCATCGGCCCGGCGATCGCATCGACCGGGCGCGACCCCAAGACCCTCAACGCGCTCGCAGAGCAATGGATCGAGACACAGCAGGCCGAGCTTTGCCCGGCAGCGGCCGCGAGGCCGGCGGGCGCCGCCGCGAGCGGCTGAGCATCGCCGACATGCGTTCGATCGCGCTCGCGGGCCAGGCGGTGGAGTACCGCTTCGCCCGGCGCCGCAGGCGCACCCTCGGCATCACGGTCGACGCCTCGGGCCTCGCGGTGTCGGCGCCGCTGCGCGCGCCGCTGCGCGACGTGGAGGCGTTCCTCCGCGACAAGGAGCGCTGGATCCTGCGCAAGCTCGACGAATGGTCGCGCGTGCCGCGCCCGCGGGCGGTCGAAGTGAGGACCGGCGAGATGGTTCCGGTACTCGGGGTGCCGCGCCGGCTCGAGCTCTGCGAGGGCGGGCGCGCGGTGGCGCTCGAGGCGGATCGGCTGGTCGTCTGCTCGCCTGTCGGCCAGCGCGCCTTCGAGACGCTCCTGGGATGGCTGAAGACGCGCGCGTTGGAGGCGCTCGGGCCGCGCGTGGATCACTTCGCGTCGGCGCTGGGCCTGCCGGCCCCGGACCTCGCGCTCTCCGGCGCCCGCTCGCAGTGGGGCGTCTGCATGGAAGGCGGCGCCATCCGCCTGAACTGGCGGCTCGTGCACCTTGCGCCGCGGCTCTCCGACTACGTCGCGGCGCACGAGGTCGCGCACCTCCTGGAAATGAACCACTCGAAACGATTCTGGGCGCTGGTGGGAAGGCTGTATCCTGCGTGGCGCGCCGCCCGCGAGGAGCTCGAGATCGCCGGCGCCGCGATTCCGATCCTCCAGGGGGCACGATGAGAATCCTGCACACCATGCTTCGCGTGGGCGACCTCCAGCGCTCGGTGCGCTTCTACACCGAGGTGCTCGGCATGAAGCTCCTGCGCACCACCGACCGGCCGGAACAGAAATACTCGCTCGCCTTCGTGGGCTACGACGACGAGGATCGCGCGGCGGTGCTCGAGCTCACCTACAACTATGGCGTCGAGCGCTACGAGCTAGGATCTGCCTTCGGGCACGTCGCGATTCAGGTCCCGGACGTGAAGAAGGCCTGCGAAGACGTGCGCCGCCAGGGCGGCAAGGTGACCCGCGAGGCCGGACCCGTTAAGGGCGGCACGACGGTGATCGCCTTCGTCGAGGACCCGGACGGCTACAAGATCGAGTTCATCCAGGGCCGCTAGCCGCCCCGGCGAAGCGAGGCGCTGATGCGCGCGTAGTCGCGCGCCGAGAGGTTCTCCGGCCGCAGGCCGGAGTCGATTCCAAGCGAAGGCCAGTCCACGCCGGGAAGCGCGTTGCGCAGCGTCTTGCGGCGCGCGGAAAAGGCGCGGCGCAGCACGTCCTCGTCGATTTCGAGCGGCGAGGGAATCGGCTGCATGCGCACGAAGGACGATTCCACCTTGGGCGGAGGCCGGAAAGCCCCGGGCCCGATGTCGAAGAGCCGCTTCATCGTGAACCGCGACTGCAGGCTAACGGAGAGCCGCCCGTAGGCCGGCGTCGAAGGCTGCGCGACCATCCGCTCGACCACCTCCTTCTGCAGGAGGAAGTGCAGGTCGCGAAATCGCTCCACCCAGCGCGACAAGTGGAACAGGAGCGGCGTGGATATGTTGTACGGCAGGTTGCCCACGATGCGCGCGCCGACCGGAAGGCCGCCAAAGTCGAATCCCAGCGCGTCCGCCGAATGGATTTGCAGCCGCTCGCGCGGAAAGGCTTTCCCGAGGAGCTGCACCAAGTCCCGGTCGAGCTCGATGGCCTGCAGGCGCTCGAGCCTTTCGAGGAGCAGGCGCGTGAGCGCGCCCTCCCCCGGGCCGATCTCGATTACGAAGTCTTTCGGCGAGGGAGCGATGGCCTCGACCATGCGCGCGAGCGCATGGGGATCGTGGAGGAAATGCTGCCCGAAGCGCTTGCGCGCGACGTGCGTTCTAGCGGTGCCGGCCCGCGAGCTCGATGGCAAGCTTCACCGCCTCGACGAGGCTTCCGGCGTCGGCTTTCCCCTGACCCGCGATGTCGAGCGCCGTGCCGTGGTCGACGGACGTGCGCACGAAAGGCAGCCCGAGCGTGACGTTCACGCCGCGTCCGAAGCTCGCGTACTTCAGCACCGGCAAGCCTTGATCGTGGTACATCGCGAGGACGCAGTCGGCGCCGCGGAGCCGGTCGGGAACGAATAGCGTGTCGGCGGGGATGGGTCCTTCGACATGCATGCCTTCCGCCCCTGCCGCAACGATCGCCGGCTCGATCACTTCCATGTCCTCGCGCCCGAGGTGCCCGGACTCGCCGCTATGCGGATTGAGCCCGGCGACGAGGATGCGCGGACGCTCGATGCCGAATCGGCGCCTGAGGTCCCAGTCCACGATTCGGATCACGCCATGCAGCCCTTCGCGCGTAAGCGCGCGCGGCACTTCCGCGAGGGCGAGATGCGTAGTGGCGAGCGCGACGCGCAAACCGCCGCCCACGAGCATCATGACCACCTGCGTCCGCGCCCGCTCGGCGAGATATTCAGTATGCCCGGTGAACGGGATGCCGGCGTCGTTGATGACGCTCTTCTGCACCGGCGCCGTCACCATCGCATCGAATTCTCCGGCGAGGCAGCCGTCGATCGCGCGATCGAGGACCTTGAGAACGTAGCGCGCATTCGCGGGATCGAGCCGCCCCGGGATCCTGGGCCGCTCGAGCGGCACGTGCTCCACGATGTCGACCCCGTCGAGGAGCGAACGATCGCCGATCACGACGAGCCGCGCCTCGAAACGCTCCCGTGCGAGGCGCGCGCAGATTTCGGGACCGATGCCCGCCGGCTCGCCGGAGGTGACGGCGATGGTGGGCGCGGCGCTCATGGCGTGCGGTCGGCTAGCGTTCTTCCAGGCGCAGCTCGCCGTAGGTCTCGACGCGAAGCGGCCGCAGCCATT
>JAFAGU010000346.1 GCA_019237595.1 Betaproteobacteria bacterium
CGCTATTTCTCCAACCGCGCCCATGGCGCGCTAGGCTATTCGCTCGCCGCGGCGATCGGCGCTCACTTCGGCCGGCCCTCAGTGAAGACCGTGGCCGTCATGGGCGACGGCAGCTTCGGCATGTGCGCGGGCGAGCTGGAGACGGTCGTTCGCCATCGGTTGCCGATTACGTTCATCGTGATCTCGAACGCGGTCTACGGCTGGATCAAGGCCGGGCAGAAGTCGGGCTACCAGCAGCGCTACTTCTCGGTCGACTTCGGCGTCACCGACCACGCCAAGGTGGCCGAAGCGTTCGGCCTGCGCGCCTTCCGGGTGGCCGATCCTTCGCGGCTGGAAGGCGTGCTGAAAGAAGCGCTGGACAGCAGGGAACCCGCGCTCGTCGACATCGTCTGCCAGCCGCTGCACGAGGCAAAGGCACCGGTCTCCGAATGGGTCGCTTGAAGCGCAAGCGGGCGGGCGGCTTCGCTCCGCCGCGCATGCACCACGACATGGGCGGCCAGCCGGCCGGCAAGGTGACACCCAAGGAGCACGCGTACGCCGATTGGGAAATGCGCGTGGACGCGCTCGTGATGCTCATGCGCCGGCATGGGCTCACGGTGGACGAGAGCCGCAAGAACATCGAGGCGCTGCCACCGGAGCAGTACGACCGCATGGGCTACTACGACCGCTGGGTCGCCTCCCTCGCGCAGACGCTCATCCAGAGGGGCATCGTCACGACGGAAGACATCGCCCGCAAGATGCAGGAGGTCCAGGCCCGTGGCCGAGCCAAGGTTTAGGACGGGAGACCGGGTGAAGGTGGTGAAGGCCTATCCGCCGGGGCACGTGCGCACGCCTTACTACATCCGCGGCTGCACCGGCGAGATCGAGCGCTATTGCGGCTCGTTCGCCAACCCGGAGGAGCTCGCGCAGATGCGAAGCGGGCTTCCGCCCGTGCCGCTCTATCGGGTGCGCTTCCCCCAGGAGCAGGTATGGCCCGATTACCGCGGCGAGCGCGCCGACGTGGTGGAAATCGAAATCTTCGAGCACTGGCTGGAACCTGCATGAAGCGCACGGCGGCGAAGAAGGGGGAGCAGGGCAGGTATGCGCCGCTTTCCTACTTCCAGCTCATGGAAGTGACGCTGCGCGAGCTCCTCGTCGGCAAAGGGCTCTTCAGCGAAGACGACGTGCGGCGGCAAGTGGCCGACATGGCGAGCCGCACGCCGGGCCGCGGCGCCGCGGTCGTCGCTCGGGCGTGGACGGACGCTTCCTACAAGGAGCGGCTCCTGAAGGACGGCTCGGCCGCGTGCGAGGAGCTCGGATTCGACGTGAAGCCGATGCGCCTCGTGGTGGTCGAGAATACGCCGAGGGTGCACAACGTCATCGTGTGCACGCTGTGCTCCTGCTACCCGCGTCCCCTCCTCGGCATCCCGCCCGACTGGTACAAGTCCCGGGCCTACCGCTCGAGGATGGTCAGGGAACCCCGAAAGGTTCTCCGTGAGTTTTCACTGAAATTTGGGAGAGAAATCCAAATCCGCGTGCACGACTCGACTGCCGACATGCGCTACCTGGTGCTGCCCATGCGGCCGGCCGGGACCGAAGGCTGGACCGAGGCGCGGCTCGCCTCGCTCGTCACGCGCGACAGCATGATCGGCGTAGCGCTCCCGAGGGTCCCACGAAGGTAAAGCCCGCGCGGATCGTCCCGCTGGGCGACCTCGCGGCGTACGTCGAGTTCTCTCGCGAGCTCGATCTCGAGGTGAACGAGCTGGTGCAGCGGCTCGCCGCGGCCATCCGCGCCCAGGCGCCCGCGCAGGTGCTGGACGTCGTGCCCGCTCTCGGCGGCCTCGCGCTCCACTTCGATCCTGCGTTCGACGGCTCGGTGCTCGATGCGGCGAACGCCATCGTCGAGGCCGCTTCGAAGAAGCGCCTCCCGGATCTCGGCGACCTTGGCCGGGAAGTGGAAGTTCCCGTGTGCTACGACGACGAATTCGGCCCGGACCTCGACGAAGTGGCGAAGAAGGCAGGCCTCGCCAAGAAGGACATTCCATCACTGCATTCGTCGGCCGAGTACCGGGTGCTGATGATCGGCTTTGCGCCCGGCCATGCCTACATGGGAGGGCTCGATGCGCGGCTCGCCGTGCCGCGACGCGCTTCGCCGCGCGCTTCCGTGCCGGCGGGCTCCGTCGCCATCGCGAACCTCCAGGCGGTGGTCTATCCCTACGCGATCTCCGGCGGCTGGAGCGTGATCGGGCGTACGCCGCTGACGGTCTTCGACGCCGGGCGCTCCCGCCCGAGCCTCTTCTCGCCCGGCGACCGCGTGCGGTTCGTCGCCATCGACCGCCGGCAGTTCCAGGAAATCAGCGAGAAGCAATGACGATCTCCGTGCTCAGGCCCGGCCTGCTCACCACCGTCCAAGACCACGGGCGGCATGGCTTCCAGCACCTCGGCGTGATCCCCGGCGGCGCCATGGACCCGGTATCGCTCTCGCTCGCGAACGCGCTCGTCGGCAATACGGCCGACGCGGCGGCGCTCGAGATCACGATCCTCGGGCCCGAGCTCGTGTTCGCCGAGGACACGCTCGTCGCCCTCTGCGGCGCCGAGTTCCACGGCGCTTTACCGCGCCACAGGCCGGTGCTCGTCCCCGCTGGAGGGAAGCTTTCGATCGGCCGGGCCCAGCGGGGGGCGCGCGCCTACCTCGCGGTGGCGGGCGGGATCTCGGTCGAGCCGGCGCTCGGCAGCCGCTCGACCTACCTGCCGGGGCGCTTCGGCGGCTACCAGGGGCGGGCGCTTCGGCGCGGCGACGTGCTGACGCTGCGCGAGGATGCATCCATGCTTTCGCGGCAGCGCTTTGCCAGGCTCGCGAGAAAGAAGGGAAGCTCGGTGCAGTGGCGATCGCCTTCACCGACGCTGCCGGAGCACGAGCCCGTGCTCGTGCACGCGATGCCCGCGCAGGACTACGAGAGCTTCGACTCGGCGTCCCAGCGCGCCTTCTTCGATTCGGTCTGGAAGATCGCGCCGGAATCGAACCGCATGGGCTTTCGTTTCACGGGGCCCTCGCTCGCGAGGCCGCAGGGCGATGAGATACTATCCGGCCCGACTTGCCTCGGCAGCGTCCAGGTGCCGCCGAGCGGGGCGCCGATCGCGCTGATGGCCGACCACCAGACCACCGGAGGCTACCCGAGGATCGCCGAGATCGCCTCGGCCGACGTGCCGCGTCTCGCGCAGCTCGCACCGGGCGGGACTGTGCACTTCGCGCGCTGCACGCTCGAGACCTCGGTGGAGCTTCGGCTGGACGCGCGCCGGCGGCTGGACGCGGTGCTGCAAGGCATCGCATGGGAGCTCCGCGGATGAGGACGATCGACCTCAACTGCGACATGGGCGAGAGCTACGGCGCCTGGAAGATGGGCGCCGACGCGGACATCATGCCCTTCATCAGCTCGGCCAACATCGCCTGCGGCTTCCACGCCGGCGACCCGGCGACGATCCGCAAGACCGTGCGCCTCGCAGTCGACCATGGCGTCGCGATCGGCGCGCATCCGTCGCTTCCGGACCTCCAGGGCTTCGGCCGACGAGTCATGAAGATCACTGCGCAGGATCTCTACGACCTCGTCGTCTACCAGGCCGGTGCCGTCGAAGCGTTCGCGCGCGCCGCGGGAGCGAAGCTGCACCATGTGAAGTGCCACGGCGCGCTCTACAACATGGCCGCCAACGACGACGCGCTTTCGGAAGCCATGGCTCGGGCGGTCAGGGACCTGGGTTCCGACGTGTTTCTCTACTGCCTTTCCGGGAGCCGCTCGCTCCGGAAGGCAAACGAGATGAAGGTCAAAACGGCCGCCGAAGTGTTCGCCGACCGCGGCTACTCGGACGACGGCACGCTTGCCCCGCGAGACAAGCCTGGCGGGATGATCGAGGACCGGAAAAAGTCCGTGGCGCAGGCGCTCGCGATGGTCGAGGCCGGGCGTTTTCCGGCGCTCTCCGGAAAGCTCATCGAAGTGAAGGCGGACACGCTCTGCCTGCACGGCGACCAGGCAGGCGCGGTGCCCTTCGCGAAGGCGATCCGCGCTGCCTTCGCCGAGAAAGGAATCCGCATTGCCGCTCCCTGAGCTCTTCACGCCCCTCGAGCTCGCGGGCGTCACGCTCCCGAATCGAATCGTCGTATCGCCGATGTGCCAGTACTCCGCGGTCGACGGCGACATGACGGACTGGCACCTCATGCACCTCGGGAACCTCGCGTGCTCGGGCGCGGGCCTCACGATGGTGGAAGCGACCGGCATCACGCCGGAGGGCCGCATCACGCACGGCTGCACCGGGCTCTATAGCGACTCGAACGAGCGCGCGATGGCCCGCGTGCTCAAGCTCTATCGCTCGATCACGAAGCATCCGATCGGCCTCCAGATCGGGCACGCCGGCCGCAAGGCCTCCACGCACCCGCCGTTCCGCGGCGGGCAGCCCCTGCGCGAGGGCGAGTCGCCCTGGCAAACGGTCGCGCCCTCGGCCATTCCCTTCGGCGAGGGCTGGCACGTGCCGCACGAGCTCTCCGTCGCGGAGATTCGCCAGCTCGTCGAGGCCTTCGTGTCCTCCGCGCAACGCGCGAGGCGGCTCGGCTTCGACGCGCTGGAGCTGCACTCGGCGCACGGCTATCTGATCCACCAGTTCCTCTCGCCGCTTTCCAACCGGCGAACCGATGAGTACGGCAGGAACAGGATGAAGGCGCCGCTCGAGATCGCCGAAGCCGCGAGGGCGGTATGGCCTCGGGACCGGATCCTCGGCGCCCGCATCAATGCGAGCGACTGGGTGGAGGGCGGCTTCACTCCCGCGGATGCCGTGGCTTACGCCGGCGAGCTGAAGCGCATCGGGCTCGACTATGTGTGCGTCTCGAGCGGGGCGAGCGTGCCCCACGCGAAGATTCCCGCGTCGCCGGGATATCAGGTGCCCTTCGCCGAGCAGGTGAAGAAAGCGGTGCCGGGCCTCGCCGTGCGGGCGGTCGGGCTCATCGTGGCGCCGGACCAGGCGCAGGAGATCGTCGCTTCCGGCAAAGCTGACATGGTTGCCCTTGCGCGCGGATTCCTCGACGACCCGCGCTGGGTCTGGCATGCCGCCGAGCGGCTCGGCGCGCCATTCGAGTGCCCGCCGCAGTACGCGCGCACTCGGCCCGAGCAGTGGCCCGGTGCGAGGCTCGCGCGCCCGCGGCCGTGAGAGCATGAAGTCATGACGCGGCGGAATATGAACCGCGTCCTATCGCCGCCCATCTTCCCGGCGTATATTGCGGCGCATGCCGAGCCGGCGCGCCTTTGTCGCAGGGACGATCGCGGTCCTCTCCGCCCGGCCCTTCGCGCCTGCATGGTCGGACGAAAAGAGTAGCGAGCGCGTCTACCGCGTCGGGTTCCTCGACACGGAGAGCGCCGCGGCGAACGCGGCGAACCTCGTGCAATTCCAGAAGGGGATGAAGGAGCTCGGCTACACCGAGGGGCGAAACCTCACGTCCGAATACCGCTCCGCCGAGGGACGCAACGAGCGCCTGCAGGAGCTCGCGGCGCGCCTGGTGCGCAAGAAGGTCGACGTGATCGTTACGCGCGGCACGCCCGCGGCGCTCGCGGCGAAGAACGCGCCGGGCGAGACCCCGGTCGTCACCGCGGGCGTCGTCGATCCCGTGGAGACGAAGCTCATCGATAGCTTCGAGCGTCCAGGCGGCAAGGTGACGGGGCTGGGCTTCACGGTGAAGGAAGTGGAGACGAAGCGCATCGACCTCCTGCGCGCCGTCGCGCCGAACCGCAAGCGCATCGCCGCGCTCCTCAACATGGGGAACCCCGCGATCGCCGAGACGTGGAAGGTCACCGAGGAGGCCGCGCTTTCCTTCGGCATGCAGGCGATGCTCTTCGACGTGCGCAAGCCCGAGGACGCGATGGCGGCGCTCCAGGCGGCGGTGGAAAAGCAGGCCGAGGCGCTCATCGTGCGGCTCGGCGCCCTGGGCGACGGCCAGCGCCGCGCCTTCGTCGAGGCCGCGGCGCGCTACAAGCTGCCCGCGGTCTACGGCTCTCGGCAATACGTCGATGCCGGCGGGCTCATCTCCTACGGCGTGAACCCCTCGCACCTCTACTATCGCGCGGCGAGCTTCGTCGACCGGATCTTCAAGGGCGCGAAGCCGGGCGAGCTGCCGATGGAGCAGCCCACCAAGTTCGAGATGATCGTGAACCGCAAGGCGGTTCGCTCCCTCGGGCTCGTGCTGCCGCCGGACCTGCTCCTGCGCTCCGACGAGATCATCTAGCCGCGCGCTAGGACCCCGAAGCGATCGCCATCCGGTTGTCGACCCACTTCACGCCCGCGATGCGCGCCGCCACGCGCGTGGCGCGCGCGCGCTCGTCGTCGCTCGCTGCCGTGCCCCAGAGCGTCACCGTGCCGCCGGCCGCCGTGACGTCGATCGCCGCCGCCTGAACCGGCGAATCGTGCTCGAGCGCGCTCTTCACGCGGTCGGCGAGGTCGCGGTTCGGGTCTTCCGCGGCGGCTGCGGAGCTCTTCGGCGCCGCGAGCGCCACGGGCTCCGGCGTCGGAATGACGACGATTTGCCGCGGCGGCTCGAGCTTCGGCTGCAGGGAAGGCGGCGCGGACGCCGGCTTCTGTGCGGGCGCGGGGCCGCAGCCCGCGATCGCGGCGGCAAGAATCCACCCCAGAGGACGCATGTTCATGGCTCGCTCCCTCGATCCCCCCGGAACCATGATGCCGCCCGGCTGCCTCACCTCCAGTGAAGGAAGTCACACATGACCCCTGATATTCCCCGCATCGCCGCCCTGGTGAAGCAGCTCCTCGTGGAGCTCGGCGAAGACCCGTCGCGCGAAGGGCTCCTCAAGACGCCGGAGCGCGTCGCCCGCTCGCTCGCCTTCCTCACGCACGGCTCGCGCCTTTCGCTCGGCGAGGTGATCAACGAGGCGCTCTTCACGCAGCCCACCAGCAGCATGGTGATCGTGAAGGACATCGAGGTGTACAGCCTGTGCGAGCACCACCTGCTGCCCTTCTTCGGCCGCTGCCATATCGGCTACATTCCCGACGGCCGCGTGTTCGGCGTCAGCAAGCTCGCGCGCCTGGTCGACATGTACGCGCGGCGGCTGCAGCTGCAGGAACGCCTCACCGAGCAGCTCTCGCAGGTCGTCATGGAAGAAGTCGGCGCGAAGGGCGTGGGCGTGATGATCGAGGCCCGGCACCTCTGCATGATGATGCGCGGCGTGGAGAAGCAGAACTCGACGATGGTCACCTCCTCGGTGCTCGGCGTGTTCCGGGACCACCTCGCCACGCGGGAGGAGTTCCTGAACCTCGTCTCCCGGCGGGCGACCTGACTTATACTTGCCGGGGGAGGGAAACCACGGGAGGGAAACCACCTATGCACCCGGCCGTTACCGGAGCGCTCGCGGGCCTGGGCCTCGCGGTCGTGATCTTCGTCCTGGACTACATGATGGTGAGCCGCCACGCGGCCGAGCGCGCCGCGCGCTACAAGAAGAAGGCGGAGCTCGATCCGACGGAAAAGAAGGCGCTGAGCTCGCTCTTCTGGTACCTGCTCCTCATGCCGCCGGCGGGGGCGTTCCTCTTCTGGATCTTCAGGTAGGCGTCAGCTGAAGATCCGCTCGATCGCCCCGGCGTCGAAGCGGTACTCGTGGTTGCACATCTCGTTGCGGATCACCACCTCGCCGCGCTCGGCGAGGATCGCCTGCACTTCTTCCCGCCCGAGCCCGCGCAGCATGTCCTTCACCTTGTCCTCGTCGTAGGGGCAGTGGTACTCGACCGCGTATAGCCTGAAGACGCGCATCAGCTCCTCGGGAAAGACGCGCGTGAGGAGGTCGTAGGGCTGCGCGTCGCGCGTCTCGTCGAGGCGCAGCGTCCCGGCGAGGTGCTGAACCCGGTTCCATCCGTCGGGGTCCTGTGCGTCGGCGCCTGGCAGCTTCTCGAGGAGCAGGCCGCACACCGCCGTCTCGTCGGCGAAGAGCCTCAGGAACGAGGGCAGCTGCTCCGACTGCGAAAGGTAGTGCTCGAAGATGTCCTCGAGGCTCTCGCCCTCGAGCGGCACGAGGCTCTGGTAGAAGCGCCCGGTCTTGAGATCTTCGAGCGTCACCGAAAGCCGGCCGTCCCCCAGCATTTCCTTCTCGTTCAAGAACCCCTTCACCAGGATTTCATGCTGGGCCATCCCTCTGATCTTCAGCTCCGCGGTGCAGTCGGCGACGAGGAGGCGAACCGGGCCCGAACCTTGCACCTGCGTCGTGATGCGCCCCGCGCCCTTCTGGTTCGCCCCGAGCAGCACGTTGAGCGCGGTCGTGTGGCCGAGCAGCGACACGATGTCGCCGGGATAGCCGCGTCCCTCGAGCATGCGGCGCCAGGCGCCGGTGAGGCAGACGAGCCGCCCGCGGATGCCGAGCTCCTCGAAGAGGAAACGCTGAACGTAATCGGTCTGCACGTGGAAAGTATATGCGCGGTAGAAGCTTCAACCTCCCGGTGATACATCTTCCGTGCCCATGAAGACTCTCGCCGCTAGCGCGCCCGCCATGACAGGGCACGACGCGTACCTCTTCCGCGAGGGTACTCACACGCGCCTCTACGACCGGCTCGGCGCGCACGTGGTGAAGGAGGGCGCGGGCATCGCGACGCGCTTTGCCGTCTGGGCGCCGAACGCGAAGTCGGTCTCCGTGATCGGCGACTTCAACGGCTGGGATCCGCGCTCGCACCCCATGCGAGGCAGCGACTCGGGCGTCTGGCAGGCGCTCGTGCCGGAGGCGAAGCCGGGCGCGATCTACAAGTACCACGTCGTGAACGGATCCTGGCGCCAGGACAAGGCCGATCCCTTCGCCTTCCGCTGCGAGGAGCCGCCGAAGACCGGCTCGATCGTCTGGGACCTCGCGTACCAATGGAACGACGCCGAATGGATGAGCCGCCGCGCGCGCGCCAACGCGCTCGACGCGCCCTGGTCGATCTACGAAGTGCACCTCGGGTCGTGGAGGAGGGATCCGTCCGCGCCGGGAAGGCTCCTGAGCTTCGAGGAAGTCGCACCGTTGCTCGCCGACTACTGCCATCGCATGGGCTTCACGCACGTGGAGCTCATGCCGGTGATGGAGCATCCGTTCTACGGCTCCTGGGGCTACCAGTGCACCGGCTACTTCGCGCCGAGCGCGCGCTACGGCTCGCCGCAGGACTTCATGCGCTTCATCGATCTCCTGCACCAGCGGGGCATCGGCGTGGTCCTCGACTGGGTGCCCTCGCACTTCCCGTGGGATGCGCACGGCCTGGGCTTCTTCGACGGCACCCACCTCTACGAGCACGCGGATCCCCGCCAGGGCCATCACCCGGACTGGGCGAGCGCGATCTTCAACTACGGAAGGAACGAGGTGCGCGCCTTCCTCGCTTCGAGCGCCTCGTTCTGGCTCTCGAAGTTCCACGCGGACGGGCTGCGGGTCGACGCGGTCGCCTCGATGCTCTACCTCGACTACGGACGCAAGGCCGGCGAGTGGATCCCCAACCGCTTCGGCGGGCGCGAGAACCTCGACGCGATCGAGTTCCTGCGCTTCCTGAACGAGAGCGTGTACCGGGACTTCCCCGACGTGCAGACGATCGCTGAGGAGTCCACCGCATGGCCGCAGGTGTCGCGGCCGACCTACCTCGGGGGCCTGGGCTTCGGGATGAAGTGGAACATGGGGTGGATGCACGACACGCTGGGCTACTTCAAGAACGACCCGGTGTTCCGCAAGTACCACCACGACGAGCTCACCTTCAGCCTCGTCTACGCGTTCCACGAGAACTTCGTCCTGCCGCTCTCGCACGACGAGGTCGTGCACGGGAAGGGCTCCCTCATCGGGCGCATGCCGGGCGACGCATGGCAGCAGTTCGCGGGGCTGCGCCTCCTCTTCGGCTACATGTGGGGGCATCCCGGGAAGAAGCTCCTCTTCATGGGTGGCGAGTTCGGCCAGCGGCGCGAATGGACGCACGAGCAGAGCCTGGAATGGCACGTCCTCGGGATCGATGCGCGCCACGAGGGCGTGCAGAAGTGGGTCGCCGACCTGAATGCGCTATACAAAACAGAACCCGCTCTCCATGGCAACGATTTCAGCCATGAAGGCTTCGAGTGGCTGCGCCGAGGTGATTGGGAACAAAGTGTCCTGATGTTCTTGAGAAGGAATTCGGATTCCCTTCCTGTCCTGGTCGCCTGCAATTTCACGCCGGTCCCGCGAACGAATTACCGCGTCGGCGTGCCTCGCGGCGGCTTCTGGCGCGAGCTCCTCAACAGCGATGCGCCGATCTACGGCGGCAGCGGCCTCGGCAACTACGGCGGCGTCCAGGCGGAGCCGATCGCCTGCGACCAGTACGCGCATTCCCTCAAGCTCAACCTGCCCCCCCTTGGAGCGATTTTCCTCAAGCCTGCATAAGTCGGCCGCCGGACTCGAGCACGCACCCTCGCGGGCCATCGTCGAATCGGTGCGCCCCGAGGTGGATTGCGGCCGATTCCCGATCAAGCGCGTCGTGGGCGAGGAAGTCCTCGTCGAGGCGGACGTCTTCACCGACGGCCACGACGCGGTGCGGGCCGAATTGCTCTTTCGCTTCCACGGGGAAAAGCAGTGGCATGCGAAAGCCATGGAATTCGTCGGCAACGACCACTGGCGAGCCTCGTTTGTCGTCGAAGAGCTCGGGCGCTACGAGTACACGGTGCGCGGCTGGACCGATCGCTTGCTCACCTGGCAGCGCGACCTGGAAAAGCGCCGCCGCGCGGGCCAGGACCTCTCGGTGGACGCCGTGACCTTAAACCAACAATCTCCATCGCCCTTGCAGGAGATTCTCTCCGAGACGAGCAAACCGCAAAGCGAGCGATACGAAGCCGCGGTGAGCGCCGCGCCGCCGGCGCCTCGGGACGAGGAGGTGACGACCTACGAGAGGACGCTCGAAGTCGTCGTCGATCCCGTGAAGGCGCGATTCTCGAGCTGGTACGAGATGTTTCCGCGATCGGCGCGCGGAGACGGCCGGCACGCGACGTTCCGCGATGTTCTCGAGCGGCTTCCCCACATCGCCGGGATGGGCTTCGACGTCCTCTACTTTCCGCCCATCCATCCCATCGGCAGCACGGCGCGCAAGGGAAAGAACAACGCCGTGGTCGCGGAAGAGGGCGATGTCGGGAGCCCGTGGGCGATCGGCGCGAAGGAGGGCGGCCACAAGGCGATCCATCCCGATCTCGGATCCTTCGAGGATTTTGACGCTCTGGTCCAGGAAGCTTCCCGGTTGGGAATTGATATCGCCCTCGACGTTGCGTTCCAGACGTCTCCGGATCATCCCTACGTAACCGAGCATCCCAACTGGTTCCGCTGGCGTCCCGACGGCACCGTGCAGTACGCGGAGAACCCGCCGAAGAAGTACCAGGACATCTATCCGTTCGAGTTCGAGTCCGACCAGTGGCCGGAGCTCTTCGACGAGCTGAAGAGCGTTTTTGAATTCTGGGTCTCAAGAAAGATACGCATCTTCCGGGTGGACAACCCGCATACGAAGCCCTTCGCCTTCTGGGAGTGGTGCATCGGCGAGCTGAAAGCAGTCCACCCCGAGCTGATCTTCCTCTCCGAAGCTTTCACGCGGCCGCGAGTCATGCATCGGCTCGCGAAGCTCGGCTTCACGCAGTCGTACACCTACTTTACGTGGCGCAACACCAAGCAAGAGCTGGTGTCTTACTTTGAAGAACTAAGCCATTCCGCCTCGCGCGAGTATTTCCGGCCCAACTGCTGGCCGAACACGCCCGACATCCTGCACGAGGCGCTGCAGCGCGGCGGCCGCGCTGCGTTCATCACGCGCGCCGTGCTCGCCGCGACCCTCTCCGCGAACTGGGGGATCTATGGTCCCGCATACGAGCTCATGGAAAACACTTCCCGCGAGGCCGGCAGCGAGGAGTACCTGAATTCGGAGAAATACGAGGTGAAGCGGTGGGACCTCGAAGACCCGAACTCGCTCGGCAAGATCATTGCCCGCCTGAACGCCATTCGAAAAGCGAATCCGGCGCTGCAGTCGGACTGGAGCCTGCGGTTCCACACCCTCGCGAACGATCAGCTGATTTGTTACTCAAAAAGCGCCGGCCCGAATTTGATATTCGTGGCCGTGAACCTCGACCCCCACAACGTGCAGTCGGGGTGGGTGGAGCTGCCGCTCGCCGAGCTCGACATCCCGGCGGGCGAGGAATTGCTCGTCGAGGATCTGCTGGGCGGCGGGCGCTACCTGTGGAAGGGCGCCTGGAACTACGTCGAGCTCAGCCCCTTCACCCTTCCCGCGCACGTCTTCCGTGTACACCGGCGATCTCAATCCGGATCCGGCTTCGACAGCTTCGCCTGAGCCGGCAGCCGCGGGCGGCGACGCGCTCTGGTACAAGGACGCGGTCGTCTACCAGGTCCACGTCAAGGCGTTCTTCGACTCGAACAACGACGGGACGGGGGACTTCCGCGGGCTGACCTCGAAGCTCGACTACATCCAGGACCTCGGCGTGAGCGCCGTCTGGGTGCTTCCGTTCTATCCGTCGCCGCTCAAGGACGACGGCTACGACGTCGCGGACTACACCGACGTCCACCCGCAGTACGGCACGCGCGCGGACTTCCGGCAGTTCGTTCGCGAGGCGCAGCGCCGGGGCCTGAAGGTCATCACCGAGCTGGTGGTCAACCACACGTCCGACCAGCATCCGTGGTTCCAGGCCGCGCGGCGCGCGCCCAAGGGCTCCGAGAAGCGCAACTGGTACGTCTGGAGCGACACCGACCAGAAGTACAAGGGCACACGCATCATCTTCACGGACACCGAGGCCTCGAACTGGGCCTGGGACCCGCTCGCGAAGCAGTACTACTGGCACCGCTTCTTCAGCCACCAGCCCGACCTCAACTTCGAGAACCCGAACGTCCTGAAGGCGGTGTTCCGGGTCATGCGCTTCTGGGCCGACATGGGCGTGGACGGCTTCCGGCTCGACGCCATTCCCTACCTTTGCGAGCGCGAGGGAACGAACAACGAGAACCTGCCCGAGACGCACGCCGTCCTCAAGAAGCTACGCGCGGCGCTCGACGCCCACTATCCGAACCGGTTCTTCCTCGCGGAGGCGAACCAGTGGCCCGAGGACGTCCGGCCCTACTTCGGCGAGGGCGACGAGTGCCACATGGCGTTCCACTTTCCGCTCATGCCGCGGATGTACATGGCGATCGCGCAGGAGGACCGGCATCCGCTCGTCGAGATCCTGCACCAGACGCCCGACATCCCGGAGATCTGCCAGTGGGCGATCTTCCTCAGGAACCACGACGAGCTCACGCTCGAGATGGTGACGAGCCGCGAGCGCGACTACATGTACAAGATGTACGCCGCCGACCGGCAGGCGCGCATCAACCTCGGCATCCGGCGTCGCCTCGCGCCGCTCATGGAGAACGACCCGCAGCGCATCCGCCTCATGAACAGCCTGCTGCTCTCGATGCCGGGCTCGCCGATCCTCTACTACGGCGACGAGATCGGCATGGGGGACAACATCTACCTCGGCGACCGCAACGGCGTGAGGACGCCCATGCAGTGGAGCCCGGACCGCAACGCCGGGTTCTCGCGCTGCGACCCGCAGCGGCTCTTCCTGCCGCCGATCATGGACCCGATCTACGGCTACGAGGCGGTGAACGTCGAGGCGCAGGCGCGCGACCCGAGCTCGCAGCTCAACTGGATGAAGCACATCCTCGCGGTGCGCAACAGCACCCGCGCCTTCGGCCGCGGCAAGCTCACGTTCCTGCGCCCGGGGAACCGGAAGATCCTGAGCTACCTCAGGGAGACGGAAGGCGAAGCAATCCTCTGCGTCGCCAACCTCTCGCGCGCCGCGCAGCCGGTCGAGCTCGACCTCAAGCGCTTCAAGGGGCGCGTGCCGGTGGAGATGCTCGGCCGATCGGCGTTCCCGCCCATTGGCGACCTGCCCTACATGCTCTCGCTTCCCGCGCACGGGTTCTACTGGTTCCGCCTCTCCGAGGAAGCGCAGCCGCCCTCCTGGCACCGAGACGTGCTCGTGGACGAGGAGGCGCCCATGCTCGTCTTCTTCGACGGCTGGACGAGCCTCTTCAGCGACAAGGTGGTCCCCTGGCGGATCGCGATGGCCGAGCGCCTGCGCGAGGAGCTCGAGAAGGACGTCCTGCCCGCCTACGTCGCCCGGCAGCGCTGGTACGCCGCCAAGGGACAGCGGATCGAGCGCGTGCGGCTTTCCGACTGGGCGCTCTGGCAGGAGCGGCTGCTGGGTATCGTCATGGCGGGCGACGCGCTCTATTTCCTGCCCTTCGCGCTCGCATGGGAGGAGAGCGAGGACGAGCGCATCCAGGCGCTCGCCGCCACGACCGTGGCGAAAGTGCGCCAGCAGGCGAACGTCGGCGTCCTCGGCGAAGCGATTCCGGATCCGGGCTTCTGCCGCGAGGTCGTGAAGGCCATCCGCGACGGGACGAGCGTCGCCACCGAGCATGGGACGCTGCGTTTCGTGCCGGCGGCGCGCTCGCGCGAGGCGATCGGCGAAGACGTCGACAGCCTCGTCGTTTCGCGCGTGCATGCACAAAGCACCAACACGTCGGTGACCCTCACCGCCGCCGAAGGGGGCGACCGGCTCTTCCTGAAGACCTACCGCCGGGTGCGCTTCGGCACGAATCCCGAGGCGGAAGTCGGCCGCTTTCTCACCGAAGTGGCGAAGTTCTCGCACTGCGTCCCGTTGCTCGGGGCCGTGGAATATGTGTCCTCGAACGAGAAGGACAACAAGGCGACGCTCGCGCTCCTCCAGGGCTACGTCCCGAACCAGGGCGACGGCTGGACCTACGCGCTGAATTACCTGGAGCGTTTCCTCGAGGACCATCGGTCCGCGGCCAACGCCGATGTTGCGCGCGAAGACCCGCACGGCGCCTTCCTCACGCTCATGGAGACGCTCGCCACGAGGACCGCGGAGCTGCACCGCGCGTTCGCCACTCGCTCGGGCGACGCGGCCTTCGATCCGGAGCCCTTCACCGCCGAAGACTTCGAGCGCTGGAAGGCTCGCGTGCGCATGGAAGCGGAGCAGACGCTCGTGCTTCTGAAGGAAAAATCCTTTCCGCAGGGGAAGGTCGCGGAAAAGATCAATTCCTTGAAGGGGCCGCAGAAAAGCGCGCTGAAAACGCGCCACCACGGCGACTACCACCTCGGGCAGGTGCTCATCGCCAACAACGACTTCGTCATCATCGACTTCGAGGGCGAGCCGAGCCGGCCGCTCGAAGAGGGCCGGCGGAAGAATGCGCCGCTCCGCGACGTGGCCGGGATGCTGCGCTCCTTCAGCTACGCGAAGTGGAGCGCGCTCAAGCGCCTGGCGGAGGCCGAGCCCGCGTTCGAGCGCCTTCGGGTGCTCCTCGACCAATGGGAGGCGGCGACCCGCGCGGCGTTCGTCGGCGCCTATGAGGAGGCAATCGAGGGCAGCGGGCTCTTCGCTTCGCTCGAAGATGCCGCGGGGATGCTCGAGCTCGCCGAGATCGAGAAAGTGCTCTACGAGCTGCGCTACGAGGCGGCGAACCGCCCGGACTGGCTGCACATTCCCCTGCAGGGCCTCCAGGCTCTCGTCGGCGTGAGCGACCGATGACCGAAGTCGAGGTCTATCTCGAGCCGATGCGCGTCTTCCTGCGGCAGGTGGGGGACGTCCTGCCGCGGCTCCTGCTCGCGCTCGTCATCCTTCTTGCGGGCTGGCTCGTCGCGAAGGCGGTGCGCTACGCGGTGTCGCGGGGCCTGAGGGCGGTGAACTTCAACGTCCTGACCGAGCGCTCGGGCATCGATGCCTTCCTGCGCAACGGCGGCATCCGGGCCGATACCACCGCGATCGTCGCGCTCGTCTGCTACTGGCTCGTCATCCTGGCCGCGCTCCTCGTCGGGTTCAACAGCCTCGGGCTCGTCTACGTCACGGATCTCCTCGCGCGCGTTGTGCTCTTCGTGCCCAGGCTCCTCGTGGCGATCCTCGTCCTCGCGTTCGGCACTTACTTCGCTGCCTTCGTCGGCAACGCGATCGCGGCCTACTTCCGCAACATCCACGTGCAGGACGCGGATTTGCTGGGCCGCATCGCGCGGTACGCGATCGTCGCCTTCGTCGTCCTGATCGCGCTCGACCAGGTGAACGTCGGCGGCGACATCGTGCGCCAGACCTTCCTCATCCTCCTCGCCGGGCTCGTCTTCGCGCTCGGCCTCGCGTTCGGTCTCGCGGGCCGCGAATGGGCGGCCG
>JAFAGU010000136.1 GCA_019237595.1 Betaproteobacteria bacterium
GAGAGCTCGCGCATGTCGCCGACGATCCATTCGCCGTCGGGAAACCGGGTGCGGCACATTTCGATGAGGGCCGGCGACGAATCGACGCCGATGACGGCGAACCCGGCCTCGCGCAGGTAGCGTGCAATCGGTTCCCCCATGCCGCACCCGAGGTCGAGCACAACCCCGCGCGGACGCGCCAAGGCGAGGAATCTGTCGAGCCACGCCTTCTCCCGCACTGCGCGGTCCCGGTCGCGGTCGTAGTCGCGCGCGTGGCGCTCGTAGATATCGATCGGGTCAGTATACCGACGCGCCCTCGCCGACAGTCAGAGCACCACTTCGACCTCGGCATCGCCTTCGCGCGACACGAGGTTCACCGCCACGCCGCCTTCGTGGCGGCGCAGGAGCAGGTGCAGACGTGCGTCGCCCGCCGAAAGGCGCTTCACCTCGAGCCAGTCGAGGAAGGGCGGCAGCTTCGGGCGGCGAAGGATGACCTTGCGCTCGGCGGCGTGGATCTCGAGGCCGAGGCAGGCCTGCAGCAGCAGGTACGGCGCGCAGGCGGCCCATGCCTGGGGCGCGCACGCAACCGGATAGAGCGTCGGCGCCTTGTCGCGCTTACGCTCGAAGCCGCAGAAGAGCTCGGGGAGGCGGCGCAGGTGCATGTGCGCGGCGGCGTCGAAGGCGGCCGCGGTCAGGGAAAGCGCGTGCTGTGTGTGGCCGTAGCGCGCGAGGCCGAGCGCGATGAGCGCATTGTCGTGCGGCCATACCGAGCCGTTGTGGTACGAGGCGGGGTTGAAGCGCTTTTCGCGCGAAGAAAGCGTGCGCACGCCCCAGCCGGTAAAGAAGTCCCGACCGATGATCCCCTGCGCGACCCGCCCGGCTCGCTCCGGTGCGCAGATCCCGGTGAAGAGCAGCTGCCCTGCGTTCGAGGTCCTCACCCGGCACGCCTCCTTGTCGCCGTCGAGGGCGAGAGCGTAAGTGCCGAGGTCCTCGCACCAGAACACCGATTCGAAGCGCCGCTGGAGCTGCTGCGCGCGAAGGGAGAGGTCGCCCGCGAGCGGGGAGTCGCCGAAGTCGGCCGCGAGCCTCGCGCCTGCCCGAAGCGCAAGGTAGACGTAGCCCTGCACCTCGCAAAGCGCGATCGTTCCTTCCGCGAGCCGGCCGTCGGCATGGAAGATCGCGTCCTCCGAGTCCTTCCACCCCTGGTTGCGCAGGCCGCTCGAGCGCCGGCGCCCGTACTCGACGAAGCCGTCGCCATCGCGATCGCCGTGGCGGCCGATCCATTCGAGCGCGGCCTTCACGTTGGGCCAGATCGCCTCCATCGTCTCGCGGTCCGCCGTACGCTCCCAGTACTGGCCGGCGAGCGCGACGAAAAGGGGCGTGGAGTCGACCGAGCCGTAGTAGCGCGCGAAGGGCACTTCGCCGAGCCGCGCGAGCTCGGACTCGCGCATCTCGTGGAGGATCTTCCCGGGCTCCATGTCGGCGGCCGGATCCTCGCGCTGCGCCTGGTGAAGCGCGAGGAAGCGCAGCACCCCGCGCGCGATCGAGGGATCGATCCAGAGCGTCTCCAGTCCCGTGATGAGGCCGTCGCGGCCGAACGGGGTCGAGAACCACGGCACGCCGGCATAGGGGAACGGGCCCTGCGACGTGTCGGTGACGAGCATTGCGAGGTCGGCGGCCGAGCGCGAGAGCACGGCGTTGAACGTCGGGTTGGAGCTCTCGATCGCAGCGGTCGCCTCGCGGGCATTCGCATAATCGCGGCGCGCGCGCCGGAGCGTGGTGAAGAAGCGCGTTTCCGGCGGGCGCGGCGCTTCGCCCTCCGTGCAATGCACGGTCACGGCCAGCGCTCGGCGCTCGCGCGCGCCGAGCTCGAGCGCGAATTCCGCGCGCGCGTTGCCCCCGTCGGCGTCGAGCGCGAGTGGCGCCGGCGAGAGGAATACACGAGTTGCTCGCGCGAGGCCGTCGAGCGCGGCGTAGCGGAACACGATTTCGGCGGCGGAGCGCCGCTCGCTGGAGACCTCGCCGCGGCGCGTTCGCGGGTATCCGCGGATCTCGAAGAGGTCGGCGAAGTCCGCGCCGAAGTCGAGCGCGAGCCGCAGGCGTGTCCGCCGGTCGCCGAAGTTCGAGATCGTGAAGAGCTCGTAGCAGCTCGCCCCCCAGAGGAACTTCGCCCGCGCGAGGTGGAAGGTGTCCTTCGCGAGCAGGAGCTCGCCGCGCGCGAACACGTCGGGGTTGGTGAGGTCCACGTCGAGCATGACGTTGTCGGGTTGCACGGTCGAGCTGAGGATCAGCGGCCGGTGGCCTTCGAGGGTGACGAGGAAGCGCGAGAGGAACCGCGTATCGCGATGGAAGAGGCCCATCGGGCTTCGTTCCACCTCGATCACGTCGCCGAACTCGTCGAACATCGCGAACGTGTCGCCATGCTTTAGCGTGCGGCGGCTCGACGCGGCGAGCGAGACGACGCCCGGGACGAAGACCGGCGCCGAAGCTTCCGAAGCGTCGCGCTTCACGTTGCCTCGTCGCGCTTCACGTCGCCGCGCGCAGCACCGGACGGCCCGGCGGGCGCGGTCCGGGACGCCGCGCTGGCAGCATGCCGAGGCGGCGATAGAGGGCGAGGTAATCCTGCGCCATGCGCGAAGCGGAGAAGCGCAGGTCGAAGCGCGCACGGACCCTGGCGCGGTCGAGGCGATCCACGCGCCGCGTCGCCTCGACTGCCTGCTCGATCGAGCCCACGATGAAGCCCGTCACGCCTTCGTCGACGATCTCCGGCACGGAGCCGTTCCGCCACGCGATGACGGGCGTGCCGCACGACATCGACTCGATCATCGCCAGCCCGAAGGGCTCGGGCCAGTCGATCGGGAAGAGCAGCGCCGCCGCGTTCCCGAGGAAACCCGGCTTGCCGGCCTCGTCGACTTCGCCTACGTACTCGATGAGGGGCGGCGCGAGGCGCGGCACGACCTGCTCGCGCCAGAAACGCTCGTCCGGCCCGCGATCGACCTTGGCGGCGATCCGCAACCGGACGCCGGCGCGCCGGGCGATGTCGATCGCGCGCAGCAGCCCCTTCTCAGGCGACACGCGCCCGAGGAACGCGAGATAGCGCGCGGCGCCGCGAGGCGGAGCGGGGTTGAGCGGGCAGACTTCCGGCGGCAGGCCGTGGTAGACGGTGCCCGCCCAGCGCGCCCACGGCAGCGGAGCCCGCTGGCTGTCCGAGATCGAAGCGAGCGGCATGTCCGGGAACTGCCGGTAGAGCTCGAGGCTCTCGGGCAGGTCGAGCCGCCCATGCACCGTCGTGATCGTCTTGCGCGCGAGCGAGCGGAAAAGCGGGAAATGCAGGCCCTCCGTATGGAAGTGGAGGACGTCGAACTCGTGCGCGCGCTGCCTCACGCGCTCGAGCATGAGGGCGAGATGGGGAAGCGGGTCGGCCACGCTTGCGTCCAGGCGCAACGCGCGCGGCGCGCAGGCCACGAGCCGTGCGCGCGTGACGGAATCGCCGCTTGCGAAAAGCGTCACGTCGTGCCCGAGCCGCACGAGCTCTTCCGTCAGGTACGAAACGACCCGTTCCGTACCGCCATAGAGCCTGGGGGGCACGCTCTCGGCGAGCGGCGCGATCTGCGCGATTTTCATCCCTGTCACGCATTTGCAATTCTCGTGCCGCGGAGGCGAAAGCCGCTCGAAGCGCTCGATCTCAAGTACAATCCCCCGCTTTTTATGCGCGCCCTCCGCAACATCGCCATCATTGCGCACGTCGACCACGGCAAGACCACGCTCGTCGACAAGCTCCTGCAGCAGTCCGGCACCTTCGCCGCGCACCAGCACGTCGAGGAGCGGGTGATGGACTCGAACGACCTCGAGCGCGAGCGGGGCATCACGATCCTCGCCAAGAACTGCGCCGTGCGCTACAAGGGCACGCACATCAACATCGTCGACACGCCGGGGCACGCCGACTTCGGCGGCGAGGTGGAGCGCGTGCTTTCCATGGTGGACGGGGTGCTCCTCCTCGTGGACGCGGTCGAGGGGCCGATGCCGCAGACTCGCTTCGTGACGCGCAAGGCCCTCGCGCTCGGCCTGAAGCCGATCGTGGTCGTGAACAAGATCGACCGCCCCGGCGCGCGGCCCGACTGGGTCGTGAACCACACCTTCGACCTCTTCGACAAGCTCGGCGCGACCGAGGAGCAGCTCGACTTCCCGGTGATCTACGCCTCGGCCCTGCACGGCTACGCGAAGAAAGCCCTCGAAGAGGAGGGCCGCGACCTGCAGCCGCTCTTCCAGGCCATCCTCGACTACGTCCCGGTGCGCGACGAGGATCCCGACGGGCCGCTCCAGCTCCAGATCTGCTCGCTCGATTACTCGAGCTACGTCGGCAAGATCGGCATCGGCCGGATCCGCAGGGGAAGGATTTCTCCTCTAAAGGAAATTCTCCTTTGCGAAGGGCCTGGAGGCAGGCAGATCAAGGGGAAGGTCAACCAGGTCCTGAAATTCGAGGGCCTGGAGCGGAAGGTCGTCGAGGAAGCGCAGGCCGGCGACATCGTGCTCGTGAACGGCATCGAGGAGGTCGGGATCGGCTCGACGCTCTGCGATCCGGAGCATCCGGACCCGCTGCCGCTCCTCAAGGTCGACGAGCCCACGCTGACGATGAACTTTCTCGTCAACGCCTCGCCGCTTGCCGGCCGCGAAGGCAAGTTCGTGACCAGCCGCCAGCTCCGCGAGCGCCTGGAGCGCGAGGTGAAGAGCAACGTGGCGATGCGCGTCGAGTTCACCGACGACACGGATACCTTCATCGTTTCGGGCCGCGGAGAGCTGCACCTCACCATCCTCCTCGAGAACATGCGGCGCGAAGGCTACGAGGTGGCGGTCTCGCGTCCTCGCGTCGTCTACAAGGAAATCGAGGGCGAGCGCTGCGAGCCCTTCGAGAGCCTGAGCGTCGACGTGGAGGAGCAGAACCAGGGCGCCGCGATGGAGGAGCTCGGCCGCCGGCGCGGGGAGCTCCTCGACATGGTGCCCGACGGCCGCGGACGCGTGCGCCTCGACTACCGCATCCCGGCTCGCGGCCTGATCGGCTTCCAGGGCGAATTCATGACCCTCACGCGCGGCACCGGCGTGATGAGCCATGTCTTCGACGACTATGCGCCGGTTAAGGGCGAGATCGGCGAGCGCAGGAACGGCGTGCTCGTCTCGCAGGACGAAGGCGAGGCGGTCGCCTACGCGCTCTGGAAGCTCCAGGAGCGCGGCCGCATGTTTGTGAGCCCGGGCGACCCGGTCTACGAAGGCATGATCATCGGCATCCACAGCCGCGACAACGACCTCGTGGTGAATCCCATCCGCACGAAGCAGCTCACCAACATCCGGGCCTCCGGGAAGGACGAGGCGATCGACCTCACGCCGCCGATCGAGCTCACGCTCGAATACGCGGTGGAGTTCATCGGCGACGACGAGCTCGTGGAGATCACGCCGAAGTCGATCCGCCTTCGCAAGCGCCACCTGAAGGAGCACGAGCGCCGCCGCGCGGAGCGGGCCGCGGCCTGAAGGCTCGCAGGGTGCCCGGTTGATCGGCATCGACTGGGGCACGAGCGGCCTGCGCGCCTACCGTATCGATGCGGGTGGCGCCGTCGCGGAAGCGCGCTCCGCCGAGCGAGGAATCCTGACCGTCGCCGCCGGGACGTTTTCCCAGGTGCTCGAGGAGCACGTTGCGGGCTGGGACGACGAGCTTGTGCTCATGAGCGGCATGGTCGGAAGCCGGCAGGGCTGGCGCGAAGCGCCGTACGTGAACTGCCCGGCGGGCGAGGCGGAGGTCCGCAAGAACATCGTGCCCGTGGAAGCCGCGGGGCGCCGATCGGTCCTCATCGTCCCGGGTCTCTCGTGCATCGACTCTTCCGGCGTCCCAGATGTCATGCGCGGCGAGGAGACGCAGATCCTCGGCGCCCTCGACGAATTGCCGCACGCGGCGACCGTGTGCCTGCCGGGAACGCACAGCAAGTGGGCGCGCGTGCG
>JAFAGU010000199.1 GCA_019237595.1 Betaproteobacteria bacterium
CAGGAGAAGCTGGGCCTCGCGGACATGGTCGGCATGCTCCGCTGTGACGAGGCGGGTGACCGTCGTCGTCTGCTTGAGCACCGCCCCGTGTTCCTCCGTGTACCGAGTCCAACCCGAGTACGCGACGTAGACCGTTGCCGGGACCGCGCAGACGCCTGCAAGGATCGCCAATCGTCTTTTTATGGCGCGTTCTCCAAGCCGGCGGGAGCCGGGCAGCGGTGGGTCCGATACCCGCGATGACGCGAGTATGTGCCGGCGTTCTTGTGCCGGTCAAATATGCTATTCAAAACTGTTATCAAACTGTCCGGTCCTTCTTGGCACTTCTCGAGAAACCGAGGAGTGTGGAGCCGGGCGGGGGAATCTGCGTTCAACCGCCGCCGCTCACATCGGCCGGTCAGATAGGCGCAGCACGATATAGCCTGCACGACCGAGAAACCATCGGAGAAAACCCGACGCGACTACGGGGCAAACCCCTAGGGCGGGTACGAGGTTTGCAGGGCGATACGGCATGCCCCACGCCGCGCCGGTGCTAATTGCCGACGTCCCGGAGCTCGAGTCGGTGCTGCGGGACTGCTTCCCTGCCGATGACGTGGTCTACGTCTCGACCCTCGCCGATTCCACCATGGCTCTCGGCTCCCGAGAATATCGGCTGATCATCGTCGGCTTGCACTTCGATCATTACAGCATGTTCGAGCTCGTTCGTTACGTGCGGACGCTGCCCCGATTCAAGAGAGTGCCGATCTATTGCATAAGGGCATTACCGGCGCGGCTCACTGACGCCGCTCGTAGCGGCATAGAACACGCTGTTCGGTTGCTGGGTGCACAGGCGTTCATCGATGTAAAGCCCGGCCCGCTTGCCGCCGAACAGATGTGCAAGCGCTTGACGGAAATGCTGCCGGTTCAAGGCATGACCGATGGCCGATAGCCAGACCGGCGTGAGCCGGCGGAGCACTTCTACGGCTTGCTTAGCGTGGCTCCCGTAGCCACGAGATCGCCTGCGCCTCCGAAGGGAAATTACGCATCGGTGCATCCCGCTGTGACGCGAGCAGCGTCACGTAGTCTTGCGCCGACTTGAGGTCGCGTTCGTGTGCGACCCCTGCGACCCGCAAGCCGGGGATGGCCTTGACTCGCTCGATCCAATGCGAGAGCTGGTAGTCCTCGACTTTGTAGAGCGGTCGGGAATCGCGCACCATGATGAGTATGCTAAGAGCGCCCGTTTTCTCGCGCTCCGCCATGATGGCCTCGAAAAATTGCCGCGCTTCATCGGCGGTTTCCCGCTCGCTGACTTCTGCACGAAGCACATCACCGACGACTTCAATTGTGAATTTCACGCCTGCCCAATGTCCCCAGCGTCCCACCCGGGCTAGATCTCTACCCAGTCTAGGAGATCGCGCATGAAGCTGCTGTCGGGAATCCTCCGACACGCTCCCTAGCGCGCTTGCGCGGCTTGGCGGGCTTCGCCTTGCGTACTTCGCGGACCGCTCTGCGCTTTCTGCTTACGTGGACACCGTTTGTCGCCTGACGCCCGCAAAAGAGAATAACTCGGCAGCATTCATCGGCCGGGCGATGAAGTAGCCTTGCGCCTCGTCGCAGCCCATCGCACGAAGTTCGTCAAGCTCGTCTTTGGTCTCGACACCTTCTGCGATGACCCGGAGATCGAGTGCGTGGGCCATCGAAATGACCGACTCGATCACAGCCCTCGCCTGGGGGGACTGTTTCATCTGGACGACGAAGGAGCGATCTATCTTCAGGGCATGGAATGGCAGGCCGACGAGGTAGTTGAGGGACGAATAACCCGTACCGAAGTCATCGATGTAGGTTCGCGAGCCCTTGGCGCGCAGAGCGGAGATGAGCGCTTTCGCTACCGCTGGCTCCTCCATTAGGGCGCTTTCCGTGACCTCGAATTCGATGAGGTTCGCCGGAACCCCCCACGTCGTCAGGAGACCCTCGAACCTGCCAAGCAAGCGAGGATCGTAGAGATTTCGTGCTGACAAGTTGACCGCGATGGGCAGGCTTCGACCTTCGTCCAGCCATTGCCGCTGCTGGCGAATCGCCATCTCGATGACCTGCTCAGTTATCGGTCGGATGAGACCGGTATGCTCGGCGACTGGCACGAACTCCCCAGGTGGAACGATGGAGCCGTCGCTTTTTCGCCAGCGTAGCAGGGCTTCCACGGCATGAACCTGCCTGGTACCGAGATCGATTTTCGGCTGGTACTGCAGGAATAGCTGCCGCTGCTCCATCGCTTCCCGGAGCTCGGCCGCCATTTCGAGGCGAGCAGGACTCTCGCGGTCGCTTGTGCCCTGATATGTCGCGAAGGAGAGTCCCTTGCGCGCCGCGTCCCTAGCGGCAATGCCGGCCCTGCGCAGTAGAAGATCCGGGCTGTCGCCATGGCCGGGGAAGAAGCTGATGCCAAAGGCGACCTGCATGTCGATCTTGCTCGATGCGGTAACGAGCGGCAGCTGCAGGCTCGAGACGAACTCCTTCGCGACGGTCGATGCCGCGTCGAAGTCGCTCATCGGAAGCGCAACGGCAAAATCATCGAAGCCTACCCGGGCCACGTGATGAAGCATGTCATGCGCCAGCGAGAGGCGCTCGGCCAGGACCCGGATGATCTGGTTCCCCGCTTCGTATCCCAGTGCCTCGAAAAGCTCGTGCAGGCGCGGCAGATGGACGAAGAGCACGGCCAGCGGTTCGCCTTGGGAGCGTGCCGTCTCGAGCTGCTTGCGTAAATGCCGCAGAAACGAGCCCAGGTTCGGCAGGTCTGCTACTGGATCATGAGTAGTGGCATGCTCTGCGATGCGCTCGATTTCCTTGCGGCGCTCCCTCTCGCGAATGACCGAAATCCCGAACGACAGATCGTCGGCGAGCTCGTCCAACAGCCGGATTTCGGCGTCATCGAACGCGTCCGGCTTACAGGTCAAGAGGGTAAGCGCTCCGATGCATTGCCGTTCGACAATGATCGGGAAGGAGGCAGTCGAGCGCCAGCCGCGCTGCAGCAGCGGTAATCGCCACATCTGCAACCGCGGCTCCGACTCGATATCGCGCGCTACGCATCGCTGGCTCGTGCGGATCACCGTACCTATGGTCCCTCTGCCGGCTTCTTCATCCGCCCAAGTGACGGAGCGCAGATCGGCGAAATACCCGTGGTCGTTGCCGGCGCTCGCCTTCACAACGACATGTTTCTCCTTGTCGGCGATGGCATAGGACACAGCCGCGCAGGCGTACGCACCGCTTTGGACCACGACTTTGCACATCGCCTCAAGGAGAGCCTGCTCATCGGTCTCGTGAACGATGGCGCGGTTTCCTGCACTAAGTGCGTTAAGCGCTCGTGATTTGTTCTCCGCCTGGGATGCCAGCTCGTCCAGCTTGCGCGCAAGGCTGCCGACTCCATCCGGAGAATAGGGTAGGTTGGTACGCGCCTTCAGATCCCCCCTTCCAAGCCTCGACGCTGCTTCGATCAACCTGGCAATTGGCCGTCCGATCAAAAGCTCTCCTGCGATCCAGGCGACGAGCAGAGTCGAGACAATGAGCGCTATGAACGCGATCAGAGGACCCAGCAAAGCCCTCGCGACCTTCGAATAGATCTCGTCCTTCGGGTAGACGACTTCGAGCAGGACATCCGGATCGCGGGAGAGTCGCTTAAATGAGATCAGTCGCCTGACGTCGTCTCCACCCACAGATTCAAACGTACCTTCATCCGCGGTCCCTATCCGCGAGGCGCTGACGAAGATCTTTCCGATCAATCCCGGGCGACGGTAGCTGTTCAGAACAGTTCCGTCCGGAGACAGCAGAGCAATGTCTGAGCTGTGCGGGATGTTGGCACTCGCCAGACGGGAACCGATCCACTGCAGATCGATGGCCGCCACCAGAACGGCGGCGACGTCGCCGCTCGTGTCCAGTATCGGCTGCGCGACCGTGACGATTCGAATGCCCCTGATTCGTCCGACGAGCACTGAGCTCGTGGTGAATGACTTGTCCGCAACGGCGCGCTTGAAATAGTCGCGATCGCCGATATATGGCTGGCGATCGAGCGGCGTCGCGCTGCACACCACCTGCCCTGAGCGATCTGCGACCAGGAGCTGCGCATAAGAGGGATTGAAGGCGACGAGCTTTGCCAACCGCCTTCCGCAGTCCGGCTCCGTCCAGGCGGCGCTGTTCGGAAGCGCCAGGGCGACCCCACCTAGGACGAGCCCGGCATCGCGGATATTGCTCTCATGCTCTGCCACGATGAGCCGCACAACGGTCTGCGTCTCATTCGCAGCGTTCTGAAGCTCTTGGTTGTAGACCCGCCAACCGGAGTACGTGACGAACGCCACGGCGGGCAAGACACTCACGAACATGAGGCCGATCAGGCGACGACGCACTGGAATCTCCGCTCCGGCGTCGCAGTGCTGGGGACGCTGCCTCAGCGCACCGAGTAACGATAGAGTAGTTGTTTACTTCTCACTGCCATGATAGGACCCCGGTGCGACAACGACCATCGGGCGATGCCTTAGATGGCTCAGGCGATTCCCGAGGCACAGCGACCGAGAACGCCACAAAACGACTGAAAGTGTCCCAAAAGTATCCCCACTTTTCGCCTCATGAGCGAAAAGCAGAAATCCTGGCAGTGGTCACTCGGACTGTCCGCTTTCGGCCAGGACCGGACATTGTAGGAGCCTCTTCCCTCAGCCGGTAAATCGCCGCGCCAGCGACCACATCGACAGGCGCGCGAGGGCGGCGGTGCCGAAGCGCACGAAAGTGCGGTCGAGCGAACGGACACGCTCGCGGAGCTCCTCCCGCAGGTCCTCCGCAGGATAGAGGGCGCCGCCGTGAGCCACGGCACGCATCGACTTGAGGGCGCCGAGATCCTCGCCAGGATTGGACGAGCACACGAGAAGGTCCGCGATCGCGCCCTTGCGGATTACGCCGAGGTCATCGAGCCCGAGCGCCATTGCGGCGTCGCGCGTCGCCATCTTCAGCACCACTTGAGCCGGGATGCCGGCCTGCTGGAAGAGGCTCATTTCCTTGTGGAGGGCATCGCCCGGCACGACGTACGCCTGGAGGTCGGTCCCGATCCTGAGAGGCGCGCCCGCCTCGTAGAGCCGGCGCACAAGCACGAATTTTTTATCCATCGCCCGCTGGATCCTCGCGACTCGCGCCGCGTCGGGGCGCCGGTATGCGGGAAGTCCGTGGTGCGGGTGCCAGACCACGTCCCGGTAGAAGCGAGGCAGCAGTTCGAGGGACGGCTCCTCGAGGAAGCCGGTCGCGCCGGCGGCGAGCAGCCGTTCCGCCACGACGAGCGTGGGAGTGTTGGCGAGCCCGCCTTCGACGGCCGAGCGCACGACCGTGTCGATGCGCTTCTCGTCGACCGCGTCCCAGAAGACGAGACGATCGAGCACATGGTCCCGGGGGAGCGATGCCGGCGGGGCAACTCCGAAAAAATGCTGCGCATCCCGAAGCTTCGCTTCCTCGATGCCCAGGCGCGTGGGGACGTGCCCAAGCGTGTTGAGCCCGTGCTGCGAGGCCGCCCGCTCGAGGGCGGCAATCTCCTCGACGGTGAGGTTCTCGTAGATCTTCATGCACTTCATGCCCCGGCGCACCAACTCGCGCGCGACACCCTCGGCGTCGGCGGGCTCGTTGACCTGGATCACGTTCGTCCAGCGCGTCTCACCCTTGACGATGAATGGGCCCGCCGGGAACGAGCGTGGTCCAATGAAGCGGCCGCCGCGGATTCCATCGTGGTACTCGCGAACAGAGGTGCCGTCGACGTCGCCTGCATCGCGGATCGTCGTGATCCCGTGCGTCAGGTAGGTCAGCAGCCACAGCGGGATGAGATCGAAGAGGTTGTGAGGCGCAAGATGCGTATGCATGTCCGTGAGCGCCGGCAGCACGAAGCACCCTCGGTAGGCAGCCAGCACGTCGTAGCCCTCGTACGGGCCGCTGCCCGGGGGCAGGACATCGACGACACGGCCTTCCGCGACGACGACGTCCGCCGTGGTCTGTCGCACCGCGGGCTCGATGACCGTCACATGCGGCAGGACAAAGCGCGTGGACGCGGGCCTGGAGCGATGGCGTCCTCGCGCCGGCCGCCCGGTTTTTCTCGCCGCCATTCCGGCAGGCACGGGAATCGGCGCCTGATGGGCACCTGAGCAGCACAGCGACGCGTTCGCAATCTGCGCAAGCGCGGCCGCCACCGCGTCGACCATATCGTCGTCGTCCGCCCGCAACAGATCGACGGCGGGAGGCGGCATCGGCGAGTGCGCACCGAGGTGCTCCAACGGCCGCAGGCGGCGGTAGCTCCCGAGCATCATGGCTTGCAGGATACGGGAGCTCATTCGGCCGCCTATTGTCCGCTGCGACAATGTAGCTGTAGTATCAGCCATAGCGGCGATCGACCTTCTCGTCCTCCATGGTGCCGGACCGGGGCGCTCGGGCTCTGTAAGAAAAAGTACCTGCCACGCCCGCCAATGGGCGCCTGCGCCCTACGTTTTCCCAACGTTCCCTAATGTCCGTATATGGACCCCTCCTCGTTTGCAAGCACACCGATGTTGGCCGTGAGGTACGACTGCTCACGTATATCCGGCCTCTAACTGCAGCACCGCTTCAGCGGTACACGGGCCCCGATGGGCTATTCGCGCGCCAGATCCCAATCGCTCCTACGGGCTTAGCGCCCCTGGACATTAGCGGGTTCTTCCGGCGCCGGTTCGACCTGTTGGCCATCGCTCGGCTTGCTTAGCAATCGTGGATGGTGTGCTCCTCTGTCTTCAGGCTGGCTGGTAATTCGTTCCGCGGCTGAGCATGGC
>JAFAGU010000230.1 GCA_019237595.1 Betaproteobacteria bacterium
CGCCTGACGAGAGCCGTGCGCGAACTCAAGGCCGGCAGGGCCAAGGCCCGCAAGCTCATCCGTTGAAGGTCGTCTGGGCGAAAGGCGCCTGGGACGACTATCTGTACTGGGACCGGGCCGACCGCCGGCTCCGCGATCGGATCAACACCCTGATCGACGATATCCGGCGACATCCTTTTTCCGGCCTGGGCAAACCGGAGCCACTGAAGCGCAATCTGACCGGGTTCTGGTCGCGCCGGATCACGCGGGAACATCGCCTCGCTTATCGCGTGGAGAAAGGCGTCCTCCAGATCGCGCAATGCCGTTTCCATTACTGATAACATCGTCGGCAATTCGGGAGGATTGACGAATGTATTTGAAAGCATTGTTGGTTGCCTCGGCGCTCGCCGCTTCGTACGGCGCGCACGCGCAAACCAAGTGGGACATGCCCACGCCGTACAGCGACGGCGAATTCCACACGCGCAACGCGCGGCAGTTCGCCGAGGATGTGAAGAAGGCGACCAACGGCGCGTTCGACATCACCGTGCACTCGAACGGCTCGCTCATCAAGCACCCGGACATCCTGCGTGCGGTGTCGACAGGCCAGGTGAACATCGGCGAGCTCCTGCTCGGGCAGTTCGGCAACGAGGATCCGGTCTTCGCCGCCGACAACGTGCCCTTCGTCGCGCCCGGCTACGACGCGGCGTGGAAGTTCTACCAGGCGCAGAAGCCCGTGCTCGAGAACAAGCTGCAGGGCCGGGGGATGAAGCTCCTCTACTCGGTCGCATGGCCGGGACAGGGCATCTACACGAAGGACCCGGTCAAGACGGTGGCCGACTTCAAGGGCCTCAAGATGCGCACGTACAGCCCGCTCACCTCGCGCCTCGCCGAGCTCCTCGGCTGCACGCCGGTCGCGGCGCAGGTTCCCGATGTTCCGCAGCTCTTCGCGACGGGCGGAATGCAGACCATGGTCACCTCGTCCGCGACCGGCACGGCCACCAAAGCCTGGGAGTTCGTGAAGAACTACTACGAGACCAACGCCTGGAATCCCAAGAACGTCGTGGTCGCAAATGAGCGTGCGTTCGCTCGCTTGCCCAAGGACCAGCAGGACGCGCTCCTCAAGGCGGCGGCCGCGGCCGAGCCGCGCGGCTGGGAGCTCTCCAAGCAGCGCCAGCGCGAGGCGGACGAGCTCCTGACCAAGAACGGCGTGTCCGTCAGCCAGCCGTCCCCGGAGCTCAAGAGCGCGCTCGCGAAGATCGGCGACCAGATGGCGGCCGAGTGGGAAAAGTCCGCCGGCGCCGACGGCCAGGCGATCCTCAAGGCGTATAGGGGAAAGTAGCGCCTTGAGGCGGTTCCTCGACCGCCTGTACTACGGGGCGGGCGTCCTGGCGGCGCTCTGCCTCGTCGCGATCTTCGTCGTCATGATGGCGCAGTCGCTCGGCCGCGAGGCGGGCATCCTCGTGCGCGGCGCCGACGACATCACTGCCTGGCTCTGCGCGGCCTCGGCGTTCTTCGCTCTCGGGCACACCTTCCGCCATGGCGAGCTCGTCCGCGTCGGGCTCTGGCTGGACCACCTGAAGGGCCGCTGGCGCTGGTACGCGGAGCTCTTCGCGCTCGGCATCACCGCCGCGTTCACGGCCTACATGCTGTGGGCGGCGGCGAGCTTCGTCTACGAGAGCTGGAAGTTCAACGAGGTGGCGCAGAACCTGATCCGCATCCCGATCTGGATCCCCCAGATGAGCTTCGTGCTGGGCGTGCTGATCTTTTTCATCGCCGTGCTGGACGAGCTGGTCCTCGTCCTGCGCAAGCAGAAGCCCACCTACCAGGTCGCCGAGGAAGAGCGGCGGGCGGCGGGCGACTTCTCGGAGACGGTGTAGGTGTCGCCGCTCGAAGCGGGGCTGATCCTCCTCGGCCTGCTGCTCGTGCTTCTCGTCGGGGGCGTGTGGATCGCCATCGCGCTCGCCGCCGTCGCGTGGTTCGGCCTGCATTTCTTCACCACCACGCCGCCGGACGTCAACCTCTTCCAGTCGTTCTGGAGCTCGAGCGCCTCGTGGTCGCTTGCCGCGCTGCCGCTTTTCGTCTGGATGGGCGAGATCCTCTTCCGCACGAAGCTCTCCGAGGAAATGTTCGAGGGCCTCGCGCCGTGGGTCGGATGGCTTCCCGGGCGCCTCATGCACGTGAACATCCTCGGTTGCGCCATCTTCGGCACTGTGTCGGGCTCCTCGGCGGCCACGTGCGCGACCATCGCCAAGGTGGCGCTGCCGGAGCTCAAGCGCCGCGGCTACGACGAGAAAACCTGCCTCGGCTCCCTCGCCGCCGCCGGGACGCTCGGGATCCTGCTCCCGCCCTCCATCATCATGGTGGTCTACGCGGTCGCCGCCGAGGTGTCGATCATCAAGGTATTCCTCGCCGGCTTCATCCCCGGCTTCGTCCTCACCGCGCTTTTTTCCGGCTACATCGTCGTGTGGGCGCTCCTGAATCCGGGAAAGACGCCGCAGGACAAGACGACGATGAGCTTCTCGGAAAAGCTCTACAAGGCGCGGCACCTCGTCCCCTGCACGCTCCTCATCGTGTTCATCGTGTGGGTGATGGTGATCGGCTGGGCGACGGCCACCGAAGCCGCCGCCTACGGCGTGCTCGGGGCGCTTGCCATCGCATGGTGGTCGGGCGGCCTCACGCGCGAGGCGTTCTGGCAGAGCCTCATGGGCGCGACGCGCCTCTCCTGCATGATCATGTTCATCCTCGCCGGCGCGAGCTTCCTCTCCTCGTGCATGGCATTCACCGGCATCCCGCGCGCCCTCGCCGAATGGGTGGCGGCGCTGCAGCCCAACCGCTACATGCTGATCGCCATCCTCGCGGGCATCTATATCTTGCTTGGCACCGCGCTCGACGGCGTCTCGATGATCGTGCTCACGACCTCGATCGTCATCCCCATGGTCGAGAAGGCCGGCTTCGACCTGGTGTGGTTCGGCATCTTCATCGTCCTGCTCGTCGAGATCGCCGAGCTCACGCCCCCGCTCGGGTTCAACATCTTCGTCCTGCAGACGATGACCGGCCGCGACTCGAACTACGTCGCGCTCGCCTCGCTGCCGTTCTTCTTCATGATGGTGCTCTGCCTCGCGATCATCACGGTGTTCCCGGAGCTCGCCACGTGGCTCCCGGACTGGCTGGTCGGCGTCTCCAAGAAGTAGTCGCGATGCAGCGCCACCGCGAGGCGAAGGACACCCGCGGGCACGTTGATCCTCGGCAGCAGGTGGGAGTCGCTTCCGGGACGCACGAAGCCCGCGTCCACCGTCACCGCGTTTGAATACGAGCGCCGCACGGCGCGAACGCTCCGCTCGTCGAGGTCGCCGTTCGGGTAGGCGAACGCGTCCACCTTGCGCTGAAGCCTCGCTTCCAGCGCCGCACGGCTTCCCCCGATCTCGTGCTGGAGCGCATCGTCGTCGAGACTCGGAAGAATCGGATGGGTGAGCGTGTGCGAACCGATTTCGACGAGCGCGGGATCGAGCGCTGCGAGCTCTCCCCAGGTCGCGAGGTCGAATTCGTGGCGCTCCTCGTCCGTAGGCACGAATCCGGGCGTCGCCTCGCGGATCCGGGCCTCCGCGTGCCGGCGCTCCCCTATCGGGAGCCGCTTCATCCGGTAGATGATCGATTCGATCTCCGGGCCCGAGCGGAGCTCGAGCGCGATCTCGGCGAGCGCACCGTCGGGCAGCCGCGTCAGCCGCTGGCGCGCCTCGTGGTTCCAGAGCCAAGCGCGCTCGTCCACGAGCTGCGGGCAGACGAAGAACGTCGCCGGCAGGCCGAACCGCTCGAGGATCGGGTAGGCGACCTGCACGTTGTTCCGCAGGCCGTCGTCGAAGGTGATGGCGAGCGGCGACCGTCCGGCGGCGTCTCCGTTCGCCGCCACCTCGGCCAGCCGCGAAAGCGGCAGGACGTCGAATTGCCGGCGAACGTAGGCGGCGACCCGCTCGAAGAGGCGGGCATGCCGACGCGGAATGCCGTGCAGCATGAGGATGCGCCCCGAGCCGTTGGCCCGAACGCGGGACCCGGCGAGCCCGAGCCAGCAGAGGACCGCCCAGGGTGCGAGCGAGAGAACGTGCAGCTTGAGTGCCATGGCGCCATTGTCTGACGCGACCCTGAAAGCGCTTGGCGGCCGGCCTAGCTCCGTCGGCCCTCTAGAATGGCCCCGTGGGCACGCCGATTTATCTTTCCGACGACATCCGGCGCATCGAGAAGGCGGCCGAAGGCGCGACGCCGCCGCTGATGGAGCGAGCCGGCCGCGCCGCCGCCGCGCTCGCCGCCCGCCTCGCCTCGGACCGGGCGAAGGACGTCCTCGTCCTCGCAGGCCCGGGCAACAACGGCGGCGACGCGCGCGTCGTCGCGCGGCTCCTCGGCGAGCAGTTCTTCCGCGTGACCGTGGCCACGAAACCTCCCAAGGTTCCGCCCCGGCCCTGGGGGCTCGTCGTCGACGGTCTCTTCGGCATCGGCCTCGGCCGCGAGCTTTCCGGCGACTACGCGAAGCTGGTCGAGATCGTGAACGCCCAGTCCTGTCCCGTGCTCGCGCTCGACGTGCCGAGCGGGCTCGACGCCGATACCGGCCGGGTGCTCGGCTGCGCCGTGCGAGCCACGCATACCCTCACGTTCATCGCGATGAAGCCCGGGCTCCTGACGCTGGACGGGCCGGACCATTGCGGGCGCGTCGAGGTGTCCGCGCTCGACCTCGACGTGGGCGCGATGCTCGCGCCCGGCGCGTGGATCGCGGAGGCGGCGCTCTTCCGCGGCATCTTGCGCAAGCGGCCGCTCAACTACCACAAGGGCAACGCCGGCTCGGTCGCGATCCTCGGCGGCGCGAGCGGCATGGCCGGCGCCTCGCTCCTCGCCGGCCGTGCGGCGCTCAAGCTGGGCGCGGGACGCGTGTATGTCGGATTCCTCGCCGACGACTACCTCGAGGTCGATCCCTCCGCGCCCGAGCTGATGCTGCGGCATGCGGACGACGTCCTGGGGCTCGACCTCGACGCGCTCGTCGTCGGGCCGGGACTCGGCCAAAGCGAGCGCGCGGAAACGCTCGTCGGCGCGGCGATCGCGAGCGAGATCCCGTGCGTGCTCGATGCCGACGCGCTCAACCTGGTCGCCGCGAGCGCGGACCTGCGGAAGGCCTGCCAGCGCAGGGGCGCCGAAACCGTCCTCACGCCGCATCCCGCGGAGGCCGCGCGCCTGCTTGCGGAAAACGTCGAGGCCATCCAGCGCGACCGCGTGCAGGCCGCGAAGAATCTCTCGCGCCATTTCAACGCGCACGTGGTGCTGAAGGGGAACGGCAGCATCGTCGTCGCCCGCGACGGCCACTGGTTCGTCAACCGCAGCGGCAATCCCGGCATGGCGGGCGCGGGCATGGGCGACGTTCTCTCCGGCATGGTCGGCGCGCTGCTCGGCCAGCGCTACCGCGGCGAATCGGCGCTCGTGCTCGCGGTGCACCTGCACGGCGCCGCGGCGGACGAGCTCGCGGGCTCCGGCAACGGCCCGGTCGGAATCACCGCCGGCGAGCTGCTCGATCCCGCGCGACGGCTATGGAATCGCTGGCTGGACGAGCTCTCGGCCTAGCGCTTCTTTTTGCCGGCGCCTTGTCGACCGGCGCGCAGGCGGCCGCGCCGGCGCCGCGCCAGCCTGCCGGCGTGGATACCGGGTTCGAGGTGGAGCACCAGATTTTCGTCCGCTCGGTGTACTGGATGGACGACGAGCGTCTCCTCCTCGCTGGAAGCAAAAGCGGGGAGCCGCGCCGCGATCGACGGAGACTCTATGTCTGGAACGCGGGCACGAGGTCCGGGTCGCTCTACGAGGAGGCAGCGACCGTCTGCTTTTCGGAGGGATTCGTGCGCACCGTGGCGCAAGGCGATCCGATGCCCGACCCCCTCACCTGCCGCGAGCATTCCCGCGAGGCGCTCGTTCCGCGGCCCGGCCCGGAACGCTCGATCGCCGTGCTGCGCGGCAAGGACGGCTACCTCGACCTCGGCCCCGCCCTCGGCGCGACTTCGCACGCCGCCCAGCCGCGCAACCTCGTCCTGCACACCGGCGCCGGGAAAGCGATCGAGCTGCCGATGACCTGGGAGGAGCAATTCCTGCCGACGTCGGTGAGCTATTCCGAATTCCGGCGGGCGTACGTCCTTCGACCGAGCGCGCCGCGCGGCGCCGAGCTCGGCCGGTCCGATCCGTGGCCGAGCGACCAGCCGCTGGTGGCATACCTGCTTTTCCCCGACGGCCGGACCGAGTCGGTGCAGATCCCGCGATCGCCGGCGGAATATCTCGTCGATCCGGCTCCGAGCATCGCGGGGTGGCTCTTCGGCGGCGGAAATTCACCGCGCACGATGGGCCTGTATGTCTTCAGCGCCGGGCGCCGGCCAAGGTCGATGCGGGCCTCGTTTCGGAAATCGCCGTCTCCCCGGACGGCTGCAAGGCGGCCGTCGCCATCCAGCCGCGGAGCGGCGAAGGCGATGCGAGGTCGAAGCTCCGGGTGTTCGACTTCTGCGCTCAGCGATAGCTCGGGCGCGGCGCCCCTGGGCGCGCGCGAGCGAGGACGAGCGCCGCGCAGGCCGTGAGCGCGTCCAAAGCTGCGTAGAACGCTCCCGCCGCAAAGGGCGGATTCGTCGTGACCAGGCCCGGGAAGGCGACTTCGTGCGACCACGTCCAGCTGCCGAGCGCGGTGCCATAGAGCTCGAGCGCTAGCGCCAGAATGAACGTGCTCGCGTACAGTCGACGCTGGCTCGGGAAGACGGCGGACGTCGCGGCAAGGAGCGCGAAGAGCGCAAGGCCCAGCGTGTCGACGTGCGAAGCGGCGAGTACCAGCGCAAGCACTCCCGCGGCGGCGATGACGAAGGCGGCGGCGGCTTCCGAAAGCCTCCGCGAGAGCGAAAGGCCGAGCAGCAGGAGCAGCGCGTGACCCGGCGGCACGAAGAGCGGGATGTTGCCCAGCCGGTAGGCGTAAAGGCCCCACACCAGCGAGAGGAACATTTCACCGGCCGTGGCGATGACGACGCAGGCCATCGCGGCGAAGCGGATTTCCGTGCTTTCCTGCGAGATCGCCCACGAAAGCACGGCCCAGACGACCACGCTCATCGCGATCTGCGCCGGTAGGTCGGCGCGCGCATCGAGCGCAAGGCCCAGGACGAACGTCGCGGCGATGATGGCGAGACGAACCGCGGGCCGCCTCATGCGACCTTCATCTTCGCCTTCGGCTCCGGGTACGGGTAGAGCATGTTGAGCGCGACCGACTGGCCGCTCGCCTGGACGATCCTCACGTGCTCGCGCCGCAGCTCGCGCGCGTGCCGCACGCCGCACGAGTGCGCGATCATGTCCACTTCGCGGTTCATGTTGTTGGCGTAGTTCGCCACGCGCAGGTACTTCTCCTCGACGACGAGCGCGCGCTGCAGGCGCTTGTTGTGCGTGGTGACTCCCGTCGGGCACGTGTTCTGATGGCAGCGCAGCGCCTGGATGCAGCCGAGGGAGAACATGAATCCGCGCGCGGTATTCACGAAGTCGGCGCCGACGCAGATAGCCCATGCCGCCCTCGCCGAAGTGACGAGCTTCCCGGAAGCGATGACCCGGATTCTCTGCTTCAAGCCGGATTCGACCAGCGCATCCACGACGCGCGGCAAGGCCTCCTCGATCGAGAGGCTCATGTGGTCGGCGAGCGCCTGCGGAGCAGCCCCGGAGCCGCCCTCGCCGCCGTCGACGGCGATGAAGTCCGGCGCCGATTCGAGGCCGCGGCGCGCCACCGCCTCGGTGAGCTCGTTCATGAAGCGCCATCCGCCGATCGCCGTCTTCACCCCGACCGGCCGGCCGGTAAGCTCCCGGATCCGCATGACGCGGTCGAGCAGGTCGTTCATGCTCGCGATGTCGCGATGCCGGTTCGGGCTGATGGAGTCGCGCCCTTCAGGAATGCCGCGGATCTGCGCGATCTCGGCCGTCACCTTGCGGCCGGGCAGCACGCCGCCCTTGCCGGGCTTCGCGCCTTGGGAGAGCTTGATCTCGAAGGCCCTTACCACGCGCGCGAGCTCGGTCAGGCGCTCTTCCGACAGGCCGCCCTGCGCATCGCGCACGCCGTACTTCGCCGTCCCGATCTGCATGATGACGTCGCAGCCGCCCTCGAGGTGGTAGGGCGAAAGCCCGCCTTCGCCCGTGTCCATCCAGCAGCCTGCGAGCGCAGCGCCGCGGGAGAGCGCGGTCACTGCGGGCGCGGAAATCGCGCCGAAGCTCATGCCGCTGATATTGACGATCGAGCGCGCCTCGAACGGGTCCCTGCAGTAGCCCTCGCCCAGCACGAGCGAAGGCGTCGGCAGGCGCTCCTCCTCGAGGATCGGGAACGGATGGTTTACGAAGATGAGCGCGCCTGGAAGGTGCAGGTCGTAGGTCGAGCCGAAGCCGATCGTGCCGCCCTCGTTCTTCGCCAGCCGGTACACCCAAGCGCGCGTGGCGCGGTTGAAGGGCATCTCGTCCCGGTCGCCGGCGAAGAAGTACTGGCGGAAGTACTCGCCGAGCTGCTCGAAGAAGTAGCGCAGGTGTCCGATGACGGGGTACGTGCGCAGCACGCCGTGCTTCTTCTGCGTGACGTCGCTGATGAACAGGAACGCGAGGCCGCCGATCAGCAGGAACGCGAGCAGCGTCCCGATGCCGTACGACAGGATGCCCATCGCCATTTCCATCCCTCCCCCTTGCGCCTTCGCCGCGGCGATCGCCGCGGGCGCCTAGGGCAATGATACCCCGCGGGCGATCTCTTCTGCCTTCGCCTCTCTTACGGCGAGGATCTTCAGATAGAACCGAAGAGCGATTCCCGCCAGCGGATGATTGCCGTCGAGCACCGCCTTGCCGTCGGCGATGTCGGTGACCGTGTAAATCCTGCTCTCGCCGGCATCGTCCTCCTCGATTTCCATGCCGACCTTGAGGCCGTCGCCGTAGCGCTCGATCGGCTCGAGGCGCACGAGCTCCGGATCGTAGTCGCCGAACGCCTGTTCGGGCTCGAGCTGCACGCGCACTTCGTCGCCCGCCTGCCGGCCCTCGAGCGAGCGCTCGAGCGCCGCGAGCAGGCCGCCGTAGCCGCCGTGCAGGTAGGTGAAGGGCTCGGGCGGCGCCTGGAGGAGCGCGCCTTGCGCGTCGTGCATCTCCAGCCGGAGGGACACGACCGTGTCCCGCTGGACGGAGGGAAGGCTCAGGTCCGGACCTTCTCCCGCGACAGCCCCTTCACGAGGTCGAAGACCTCCGCGGCGTGGCCGCGCGGGCTCACGCCGTAGGCGGCGTGGCGGATGACGCCTTTCTTGTCGATCACGAAAGTCGAGCGCACGAGGCACTCATGGCGCACGCCGTCGGTCTCCTTCTGCTGGATGACGCCGTACTGGCGGCAGACCTCGCCCTCCGGGTCGGAGAGCAGTGCGAAGGTGACGCCGTTGCGGTCGCGGAAATCCGCATGCGTGAGGCAGTCGTCGCGAGAGACGCCGAGGATCACGCAGTCGCATTTGACGAACTGGTCCTCGTGGTCGGAGAAGTCCGCCGTGACCATGGTGCAGCCCGGCGTGCCGTCGCGCGGATAGAAATACAGCACCACGTGCTTCTTGCCCTTGAAGGCAGCGAGGCTCACTGCCTGCATGTCGGCATCCGGAAGCACGAAAGACGGAGCGGCTTGCCCGGGTTGCAGCATCGCGATCGATTCTATTCCAAAAGTTTTTTGCTTTTGCAAGCGCCGCGTGCGTTGTCGCGGGGCTGCTACAACTACACAATAGGATCGTGAAGCTTGCACTGCTCGGCGGACTCGACGCGCGCACGTTCCTGCGCCGTCATTGGCAGAAGCGCCCGCTCTTCGTGCGCGGCGCGCTCGAGCGGCCGGGCGCGATTGTGGATAAACGCACGCTCTTCTCGCTCGCTTCGCGCAATGACGTCGAATCCCGCATCGTGACAAAAGCTCGACGCCGCCGCAGCACCGAGCACGGGCCTTTTGATAACACGGGGGTTTTCCCGAAGCGCAATGCGACTCTGCTGGTGAGCGGCGTCAATCTGCACGTCCGGGCGGCCGAGCGGCTGCTCCGGCGCTTCGACTTCATCCCGCAGGCGCGCCTGGACGACGTGATGGTGAGCTACGCCGAGCCTGGCGGCGGCGTCGGGCCGCACGTCGACTCGTACGACGTCTTCCTCATCCAGGGACCGGGGCGCCGACGATGGATTTTCAAAGACTCCAATAAGAAACAGGTCGTCGTCTGCGAGCCGGGCGACCTGCTCTACCTGCCGCCGGGCGTGAAGCACGACGGAGTGGCTCTCGAGCCCTGCTACACCTATTCCGTGGGCTTTCGCGCGCCGCGCGGCCGCGAGCTCGCCGCGCGGTTCCTCGACTGGCTTCACGAGCGCGGGCTCCCGGACGCCTTGTACCGCGACCCGAATCTGCGTGCCGCCGCCAGGCCGGCGGCGATCCCGCGCGAGATGGCTGCCTTCGCCGCGCGAACGCTCGGGCGCATCGCCTGGACCGAGGCGGATGTAGCGCGCTTCCTCGGCTCGTACCTCTCGGAGCCCAAGGCGCACGTCGTATTCAGGCCTTCGGCCGGCGCTGCGAGGCTGGAGCGCTCGCTGGTCGAGCTCGACGCGAAGACGCAGCTCCTGTATCGCGACGCCTGGTTCTTCCTGAACGGGGAGGCTTTCGCGCTGCGCGGCCGCGAAGCCCGATTGTTACGCGAGCTGGCGGACCGGCGCGGGCTGGACGGCAAGCGCGCTGCGCGCTCGGGCTTGCGCCGCCTCGTCTATGATTGGCGCCGCGCGGGCTTCCTCCACTTCAGGAAGCCGCCCCGTCCATGACCGAGACCGTCTACGAGCGCTTCGACACGCGGGCCGACTTCAATGCGGCGGTGGACCGGCTGCTCGAGCAGCCCGGACGCGAGCTTCGCATCTTCGACCCGGACCTCGCCTCGCTCCGCTTGAACGACCCGGCCCGCCTCGAGCGGCTCGAGCGCTTCCTCCAGGCGAGCCGCGTGCGCCGCGTCTACGTGGTGGTGCACGAGACCGATCACCTCACGCGCCAATGCCCGCGCATGATGGCGCTCCTCGCCCGCTACGCGCATGCGGTGCAGGTCAACCGCACGCACGACGAGATCCGCGAGCTGCAGGATGCTTTCCTCGTGCTCGACGCAGCCCACTACGTGCGCCGTCCTTCCGCGAGCTTCTTCCGCGGCGCCATGGGCCTGGGCGACGAAAACGACGGGCTCGCCATGCGCTCGCGCTTCCTCGAGATCTGGGCCGCCTCCTATCCCGCGGTATCCGCGACCACGATCGGGCTCTGAACATGCGGCGGCGGACGCCGCAGCGCACCATTCCGGGTCATTTCGCCGCTAGAATAGCGGCCGCAGTCAAGGACCCACGTTCAGTTCATTCAAAAAGGGAATCGCAAATGAAGAAGTCTCTGCTGATCGCCGCAGCGGTCGCCGTCGCGCTCGCCGCCTGCAGCAAGGAAGAACCCAAGCCCGAGCCGAAGGCCGCCCCCGCGCCGGCCGCCACGCCCGCGCCCGCTCCGACGCCCGCGCCGGAAGCAAAGAAGGACGACGCCGCCGCCCCCGCTGCCGGCGCCGCACCGGCTGCTCCCGCCGCCGGCGCTGCTCCTGCCGCTCCGGCCGCGCCGAGCTCTGCTCCTGCCGCGCCCGCGCCGAGCGCCGAGCCGAAGAAGGACGAGAAGAAGTAAGCCGCTCGGCCTAGATCAGGTCTCGCCACCCGAAGCCGTCGTGCTGGGTGGCGAGGCCGATCCAGGCTTCCTCGCAACCCAGGGCGCGCGCAAGCGCCGCCCGCGCAAGCTCCGGCCGATTGTTCTGCTGCGAGAGGTGCGCCGCAATCACGTGCTTCAGCCTCGAGCGGTCGATCGCCCCCAGCAGGCGCTCCGATTGCCGGTTGTCGAGATGGCCGAGCGGTCCGGCGATCCGGCTCTTGAGCCATTTCGGGTACGGGCCGGCCCAGAGCATGTCGAGATCGTAGTTGCACTCGAGCACCAGCGCGTCGATGCCCGACAGCGCCTGCTCGACGTACGGCGTCGGCATGCCGATGTCCGTGATCACCCCCAGCCGCTTGTCGCCGTCCGAGATCACGAACTGCACGGGCTCCCTTGCGTCATGCGGCACCGTGAACGGGCGGATTTGCAGCGCTCCCACGGCAAATGTCTCTTTGCTGTTGATCTCCGTCGTCTTCACGCCGTCTAGGATTTTTCCTGATTGCCGCATCTCCTGCAGGGTGCCGTAGGTCAGGTAGACGGGAACTTCGTGCGAGGCCGCGAAGGTGAAGACGCAGTCGGCGTGATCGCCATGCTCGTGCGTCACGAGGATGGCGCTGATCTGCGAGGGCGCGAGGTCCAGCCGCGCGAGGCGCCGCTCCGTCTCCGTGAGGTTCAGGCCGCAGTCGACGAGGACGCGCGTGGCGCCCGATTCGGCGACGAGGCAGTTTCCGCTGCTGCCGCTCCCCAGCGACGCGAAGCGCAGCAACGGGCTATTTCAGCTGCTCGAGGAGGAGCGTGAGGATGCGCTTTGCCGTGCCCGTGGAGTCGGAGCCGCCGTCCTTGTTGAAGACGTTCACCTGGCTGCCGTCGGGATTCTGCTTGACCACCACGCGGTACTGCTCGGCCTTCACCTTCGAGTCGCGGTTGAGCAGTCGCGAGATGAAGCCGCGATCGTCCTTCTTCCCCGCGGCCGCGTCCGGATCGGCGTAGCGCACGAAGTAGAGCCCTTGCTGCCGGTCGCGATCCTCGACCGTGAAGCCGACGCGGTCGAGCGCGAGCCCCACCCGGCGCCAGGCGCGGTCAAAGGGCTCGAAGAGCTTGAGCGAGTCGCCGGCAAGCTCGGCGCGCTTCTCCACGGAGAGCGGATTTGCGGCGATCTGGCGCGCCTTCTCGTCCTGCGTCCCCAGGCGGACCATCAGCCGGCGCAGGAACTCGGCTTCGAGACCGGGATCCGGGTCGCGCGGCTGCCAGACGGTCTTGTCGACCGTGCGGTTGTTCTCGTAGACCTCCTGCATGCCGCGGTGGCTGATGTAGATCTCGGTGCCCTTGCCGTCCGCGGTGCGCTCGAGGCGCGTGCGGAACTTGTCGCGCTCGGAGGTGGAATAGACCGAGTCGAGGATCTTGCCGAGGAAGTTGCGGATGAAGTCCTGCGGGATCTTCGCCCGGTTCTCGGCCCAGTCGGTTTCCATGACGCCCGCTTCCGGGAGGTCGAGCGCGAGGATGAAGCCGTTCTCCTGCCAGAAATCCTTGACGAGCGGCCAGAGCTTCTCGGGCGGATCGCCCTGAACGACGAGCCAGCGCTCGGAGCCGGCGCGCTCGACGCGCATGCGGTCGGGCTGCGGGAGCACGGCGTTGGTGTTCTTCGCCTGCTCCTGTCGCTCGGCCTGGTAGCCCGAGAGCGTGGCGCTCTGCTTGCCGGTCTCGGGCATCACGTACCGGCTGTCGCGGGCCGGGGTCGTCAGGTCGGGCGGCACTTCAAGCGTTGGCAGCTGCTGCTTGCCGGCGGACTTGTAGTCGACCGGCTTGCTCAGCATCTCGTTCACGCCGCAGCCGGCGAGGAAAAGGAGCGCCGCCAGCGCGAGCCGCCTCACGAAGCGCGGCCCTCCACCACGCGAAGCCCGGGCAGCGCGATGCCGGCGTGGTGCAACGCGTCGCGCACGGCGTCGTGGCTCTTTTCCGAGAGCGGCACCATGGGGAGCCTCAGCCCATTCTCGATGAGGCCCATCTCCGCCATCGCCCACTTCACCGGCGCGGGGCTCGTTTCGATGAAGAGGCGCTGGTGCAGCGGCAGCAGCCGGTTGTTCAGCTCGCGCGCCTTCTTGACGTCGCCCACCAGGGCGGCGGCGCACATCTGGTGCATGAGCTTGGGCGCCACGTTGGCGGTGACCGATATCACGCCGTGCCCGCCGCACAGGATGAGCGGAAGCGCGGTCGCGTCCTCGCCGCTGTAGATCGCGAAGTTGCGCGGCGCGCGCCGGATGAGGTCGGTGCCTCGCTCGAGATTTGCCGTCGCGTCCTTGATGCCGATGATGCCGGGCACCTCGGCCAGGCGCAGCACCGTGTCGTTCTGCAGGTCCGCGACCGTGCGAGCCGGGACGTTGTAGACGATCATCGGCAGGTCCACCGCTTCGGCGATCTTGCGGAAGTGCCGGTACTGCCCTTCCTGCGTCGGCTTGTTGTAGTAGGGAACGACCGAGAGGCATGCCGTGGCGCCAGCGTGCTTGGCCGACTCGGTGAGCTCGATCGCCTCGGCGGTCGAGTTGCCGCCCGTGCCGGCGATGATGGGGATGCGGCCGCGCGCATGCTGGACGGCGACGCGGATCAGCTCCTTGTGCTCGTCGAAGTCGACCGTCGGGGACTCGCCCGTGGTGCCGACCACGACGATGCCGTCGGTGCCCTCCTCCACGTGCCAGTCGATGAGCTTGCGGAAGCGCGGCAGGTCGAGCCTGCCGTCCTCCAGCATGGGGGTGACGATCGCTACCAGGCTGCCGGTGATCATGGGGCGGGATTCTACCGCCTCGGAGCGTTCTCGACGCAAATTCGCTGCACCATCGAGCGCCTCGGACGTTCGACTTCGCCCTCCTCCCACCCCAATACATTCCACGAAGAAAACACCTCGCGCAGCTCTCCGGGCCGAAGGAGGAACGCGGGGTTCGAGGGCTTGCCGAAGCGCTCGTTGCCGAGCATGAACGTCTCGTAGATGAGGAGCCCTCCGTCGCCGAGCGAGCGGAGCAGGAACGGGAAGAGCGGCCGGTGGAGATAGTTCGTCACGACGATCGCGCCGAACCGCTCGCCCTCGAACGGCCACGGAGAGCCGTCCTCGAGGTCGGCTTGCACGAATCTCACGTTTTCGACGGAGGCCGGAACCCGATCGACCGCAGCCACTTCGAAGCCAAGATCCCGCAGATAGCGCGAGTGGCGGCCGGCGCCGCAGGCGACATCGAGGACCGGCCCGCGCGCGATGCGCGAGGCCCAGCGCACCACCCACTCCGACGGAGCTTCAGCGTCGTGCGGCAAGGAAGAGGTAGCGGTTGACGCTGAAGAAGTATTCGCCTTCGCCTGTGCGGCTCTTCAGGTCATCCGCCCACGCGGCGGCCTCGGCGGCCTGGACTCCGAACCTCGTCGCGAGCTTTGCGGTGATGTCGATGATGCCGCCGCTGAACGAATCCGGATCGTATTCGCGGTTGAGCACCGGAATC